>CAZVPC010000033.1:0-19625 GCA_964629005.1 uncultured Pseudoalteromonadaceae bacterium
ACCAGTGTTTTTAAAATTTAGGATCAAGGATGAAATCACCTTTTTTACTCGCTATCGCTGAACAAATGCGTTTAAAACGTTATGCTAAACGCACAATAAACACCTACCTATATTGGACCAAAGCTTTCATTAATTTCAATAATAAAAAGCATCCTGTTAAATGTCATGATATTGAAGTAGAAAAATTTTTATCCTATCTTGCTAATCAAAAAATGGTTGCTCCAAAAACACAAGCATTAGCATTAAATGCGTTAGTATTTTTATACCGAGAAATATTAGCAAAACCATTAACACTAGATCTAAATTTTAATCGAACAACTACTCAGCCCAAACTACCAACAGTATTAACGACAAAAGAAACAGCAATGTTATTAAAAAACATTCCCGACCCAGTCGCACTACCCTGTAAATTACTTTATGGCAGTGGCCTGCGTTTAATGGAAGCTATTCGGTTGCGCGTTCAAGACATCGATTTTGATTATTTATCCATACAAATTTGGCACGGTAAAGGAGGCAAACACCGTCGAGTGACTTTAGCAAAAGAGTTAGTAAAACCACTAAAAAATCAAATAGCCAAGGCAAAATTATTTTACCTACAAGATATCTGCAACGAAAAATATCATGGTGTTTGGCTGCCATTTGCATTAGCGCGAAAATATCCAAAAGCACCAAGAGATTTTAAATGGCATTTTATTTTCCCCTCAAACTATTTAAGCATTGATCCTGAATCGAAAAAATTACGACGGCACCATATTAATGAAACAAGTTTACAAAAAGCAATACGCAGCACTAGCAAAAAATTACAATTTGAAAAAAATGTCACTTGCCACACCTTGCGACATTCATTTGCCACGCATTTATTACAGCGCGGTGCCGACATACGTACAGTTCAAGAACAATTAGGTCATAGTGATTTGCGCACCACACAAATTTACACGCATGTTATCGAACATGGTGCAAATGGGGTACGTAGCCCATTTTCTGATCTGTGTTAACACAAAGCGCCTGAACAATTATCATCATTCGGGCGTTTTCCTATCAAATGATCACTTAAAACAATTATTTTTCAAAATAAAACTTGTTACGTTTATTATCATAATTACCAATTTCATTCATAGTTTCAGCATCATACAATCGACCGTTTACCATAGTATAAATCACTTTATCACTCAGTCGTATATTTTGGGTAACATCACCATCAATCACAATAATATCAGCGAGTTTACCTACTTTTAATGAACCAATATTATGATCAAGCCCTAACGTTTTAGCAGGATTAATGGTCGCTGTGCGTAGCGCTTCCAGTGGCGACATACCGCCCTGTGCCATCATCCAAATCTCCCAGTGCATCGCTAAACCTTCACGCTGACCATGCCCACCCGCATTCACAACAACACCTAAGTCACTCAATTTTTTGGCAACCTTCGCTACATTAAAATGATTATAGTGATTTTTTGGTGCTTTAGGACGGCGCATCGAACGAGGATCCAAAAACTCGCTTGGCACATATTTGCTTAACCGAGGATGTTTCCACACATCAGTGGTATCGTACCAGTAGTTTTCACCCGAAATACCGCCATAAGCAACCACCATCGTTGGAGTATAAGCAGTCTTACTTTGCGACCACAACTGGGTAATATCATCATAAATTTTCGCAGTAGGAATTGAATGCTCAAGTGTGGTATGCCCATCAACCACCATCGTTAAATTATGCTCTAATAACGACCCACCTTCAGGCACTACCATCATTTTTAATTCACGCGCGGCTTCAATAATTTGTTGACGTTGATTTCTGCGTGGTTGGTTATAACTTTTCACACTAAAAGCACCTGCTGCTTTCATGCGTTCAACATGAAATTTTGCATCGGCGAGGCTATCAATATGTGAAGTATAGCCCGCAACGGTAGCACCATATAAAATAGTGCCTGTTGAAAACAGTCGTGCTGCAACAATTTCACCGGCTTTTTGCATTTCACTTGCCGCAAAAAATTCAGAGGTATCGTTTGACGGATCATGAATACTGGTAACACCTAGTGTTAGCCCTGCATAATTTTTCCAATTTTGCTGAGGAATAATTCCACTGCTGGCTTGAGGACCATGAGCATGAGCATCAATTAATCCCGGCATAACGGTTTTTCCTGTGGTATCAATAATTATCGCATTAGAGGGAATATTTACTTGTGTTTTACTGCCTATCGCTTTAATTTTGTTACCTGCAACTAAAACCACTCCTTGTTCAATAATTGCATCACCTTCCATCGTTACTACTTTGCCACCCACAAAGGCAATTAACCCTGAGGGTTTATCCATTTTTTGTTTAAAACCTAAATAAGTTACTTGTGGAACTGTTTTTTGTGACGTTTTTTTATCTTTTTTAGTGCTAATATCTTTATCTATATCAAACAAATGAGCAATTGATGCCTGATATAAATTGGCACCTAAACTCCAGTACAGTTCGTTTGATTTAGCATTCCAACTAATATTTTCACCCGCCCTTACTGACAATTGTTTAACCGGTAAATTATCTCCTTTAGGACCAATATCAATAACCTCTCCACGCTCAACCAATGGCGTAACAAATACTTTAAAACGTTCTGCAAAGGCTAAATATTGTCCGTTGGGGGAAACATGATATTCTGTCGAAAATTTACCTTGATAAAGTTTTTTCTCATGCTGACCATTTAAATCGATGCGCGAAATACTAGGTTTTTTGCCATCTTCAATAAAATATACTTTGTTATTACTTTTACCAAAGTGTGGCTTTATACCTTTTTCAGTGATCAGTTTAGCGCTCCCGCCTCGGCTCGACACTTGATAAATACCTGGATTTAATCCCCAGCTAGGATCGGTAATAAAACCACCCGCTATCTTACGAAACACAACCGTTTTACCATCAGGAGAAAAGCTTGGCTCAATATATTTCCCCCGATCTTTGCTCTTGCGATTAAGTAAAGCCTTACCTTTACCACCATGGGCGGAAACAACCCGTACTTGACCTTGCTTTTGATCGTTCCAACTAACGTAAACAACTTTTTTGCCATCGCGAGAAAAACTGGGGTCTAATTCAAAATCGGTAGTTTGTTTAGTTAATCGTTTGGTTTTGCCTTTTGGTAGGCTGCGAGTATAAATATATCCCATTGCGGCAAACACCACTTGCTTGCCATTCGGCGAGATATCAACACCACGAAGCATTTTTACGTCAAAATTATCAATATCAATATTTTGTTGAAAACGTAACGCGGTTTGAATTTTCTTAGTCGTTTTAACATGAAATTTAATATTCGCCGTTTGTCGCTTAGCAATATTTAATTTGTTTATTTTACCATCAGCCCAAAATAATATTTGCTTGCTATCTGCTGTCCACGCCATTGTGGGGTAAACCCCGTGGATCGCCCATGTCTCTTGCATATCACGATCTAGCCCTTGATAAACTAAAGTTTCTTTACCACTTTTTAAATCATATAAATACAAATTTGATTGAAAGTCATCACGACTAATAAACGCAAGTGTTTTACCGTCTGGCGATGGGGTTGGCCTTATCGCCCCACCTTTTCCTGAAATAATTACCTTTATTTCACCTGTTGCACGATCAAGGCGTTTAATTTTATAAATACCTTTTATCGAATCTTTACTATAGTGAAACGTTTTGCCTGGGGTTGCATCTTGAGAAAAATAAACATATTTACCATCGGCAGAAAAAGCAGGTTCACCTAGGTCTTTTTGCTCGTTAGGGCGCGTTGTTAATTTAATACCGCTACCGCCCGTTTTGTGATACATCCACACTTCACCCGCACCGAGTGAGCGCGAACCAGTATAATGTTTACGTCCGATAATATAATTACTGTCAGGAGACCATGCAGGGCTATTAATCAAGCGAAAAGTTTCGCGGGTTACTGCGTGACGATTAGAGCCGTCAACATTCATGATCCATAAATTATCACCACCATCTTCATCTGAGGTAAAGGCAATATACTTACCATCAGGGCTAAAACGAGGTTGCATTTGCCACGCTATATCGGTCATTAGCGCTTTTGCATCGCCACCTGTTGCGGGCATGGTATAAATATCCCCTAATAAATCAAATACAATTGTTTTACCATCTGGGCTTAAATCAACGTTCATCCACGTCCCTGAAGACACATCAATATTAACTGTTTTAAATTCACCTTTAGGATCGTTTACTGACCACTTTTCTTTACTTTTTTCTGCTGTACTGTTGCTAGTATTAGCTAAAGCACTGCTCAGTGGTAAAAACATGAGTACCGCGATTAGTAATGCGAATGGTCGATAAAATAGCTGTTTATGAAAAAATAATGACATTGAGTTTTACCTTATTTTTGAATGCTTTTTTACTAGGAAAACATATTCAAAGATAAAATATAAGTCTGAATACGATAATCAGCCAGATCTATAAGATAAAATAGCGTTACAGCTCTCATGGTACGTATGCTGAATTTATTTCAGTACCTAGAGATAGATCCTGAAACAAGTTCAGGACGACAATTAAAATTCAGGACGACAGTTAAAATTCAAAGTTGCAGAGTAAAAACACCAACCATTATTTACTATACCCCCAACGCGGTATAATAACCTGCTCAACCTCAAGATGATCTAACATTCTGCCCACCATAAAATCAATTAAATCGTTGATTGACTTAGGGTTATGATAAAACCCCGGCGCAGCAGGCATTATGGTTACGCCCATTTGCGAAAGCGTGAGCATATTTTGTAAATGAATGGTGGAAAATGGGGTTTCGCGTGGTACTAAAATTAATTGTCCACGTTCTTTGATCACCACATCGGCAGCACGTTCAATTAAGTTGTCACTCATACCTTGGCTAATCGCGGCCAAGGTGCCGGTTGAACACGGGCAAACGATCATTTGTTTCGGTGCTGCCGAGCCAGAGGCAACTGGCGAGAACCATTGCTCTTTACCAAACACGGTAATTTGATCTGTTTTAGCATTAAATTTTTCGCTAAGTACTTTACTTGCTGCATCTGGCGAAGTGGGTAATTTTAAGCCCACTTCGGTATCAAATACCACTCGCGCCGCGCTAGAGCACAATACATACACCTGATAATTTGCCGCGACTAAGCATTCTAATAAACGTAATGCATAGGCTGAACCCGATGCACCAGTTATGGCTAAAGTAATTTTTTTTTGTTTACTGCTATTCATATTCTTATTAAACATTGTTTGCGGTTAACTTAGCTATTAGTTTAGCGTGAAAACCACCAAAACCACCATTGCTCATTATTAAAATATGATCGCCCGATCGCGCTATAGCCGCAACTTTATCCACCAAATCATCAATATTTTGCTCAACCTCGCAGGGTTGCTGACATTGTGCAATTAACTGCGCAACTGGCCAAGCCACCTGTTCGCCTTGAAAAATACAAACCTGATCTGCCAGCGCTAATGACGGTGCTAAACTGTCTTTATGTACGCCTGATTTCATGGTGTTTGATCTTGGCTCTAATACCGCAATAATACGCTGTAATGTTGAATATTGTTTTTTATCATCAACATGGGCGCGCAACCCTGCCAGCGTTCTGGCAATAGCGGTAGGATGGTGAGCAAAATCGTCATACACTTTTATGCCGTTAATATCGGCACGTAATTCTAAGCGCCGTTTGGTGTTAATAAATTCCGCTAATGCCTCTATAGCCACGGCACTGGGCACCCCTGCATGGCGCGCGGCAGCAATCGCCATTAAGCCATTATCTATATTAAAATCGCCAATTAAATTCCAATTAACGCTTCCTTGTAGTTCACCGTTAAAAAACACTTTGAATTGACTACTATCAGCCGTTACTTTTTCCGCAAACCAGCCTGTTATTAATGGCTTATCAACACTAAACTCTGTCGGCGTCCAACAACCTTGGGCTAGCATGTCAGTGATTGCTTGATCATTTTTTGGATGCAAAATCAAGCCATTGCTTGGCACCATACGAACAAGATGGTGAAACTGTCGTTGAATATCACTTAAGTCATTGAAAATATCAGCATGATCAAATTCTAAATTGTTGATCACCAGAGTCCGTGGGCGATAATGAACAAACTTTGACCGTTTATCAAAAAAAGCGGTGTCGTATTCATCGGCTTCAATCACAAAAAATGGTGCTTTGCCTAACCGTGCCGACTCATTAAAATTTTGCGGCACTCCACCAATCAAAAAACCCGGTGCCATGCCCGCAAATTCTAATATCCATGCCACCATGCTGCTAGTAGTGGTTTTACCGTGAGTACCTGCAAGCGCAACTACCCAGCGATTTTTTAAAACATTTTCTAATAGCCACTCGGGGCCTGAAGTATAATTAATACCGCGCTCAAGAATATATTCTACCATCACATTACCGCGTGATAGTGCATTGCCAATGATCACCAAATCGGGGTCGTTATCTAAATGGCTAATTTGATAACCACTCATTAATTCAATCCCTAAGTGTTCAAGCTGAGTACTCATTGGCGGATACACATTGGCATCACAACCCGACACCCGAAAACCTAGCTCTTTAGCAATGGCAGCAATGCCGCCCATAAACGTACCACAAATGCCTAAAATATGAATATGTTTCATTAACTTTGCTCTTTTTGATCAGGCGATAAATTTAACATATCAGCGAATCAACCTCTAGGTTTTCACTCTGGCTATTCAATAGCATACGGTTTATTACAAAATTAATGTATTGAAAAATCCGCAAGCATTACGACAACGTTTAGGTTATCTACCTCAAGATTTTGGTGTTTATCCACGCATCAGCGCTTACAATTTACTTGATCACCTTGACCAGGCCAGGGTTTTAACCTTGCGCACGGACTAATAAATCCAAGCACAGTTTTTAAATCAGCCGCTTTACAAAAACTGTACATTTTGCAGAACACCCTCGCAGCAGCTAGCCGCCATTGTGGTAACTAAAAACTGATCGAGATCAGTTTTTCAATTTAGGCTTAGCGATAAAATAGCGCTAATTATTGATCAAAGAAAAGTGAGCTGTACATGCCAATTAATTACGAACAAAATTTCGGTCACAAATATAACCAATCCTTGCCTGAATTAGGTGAGGTAATGACTGAGGTTATACAGTTTTTTTCTGGCAACTCAAAAAACACACCAAATAACCAAGACAATACACCAGCTAAAATTTACGGTGTGGGTGGCGACTTTGCCGCTAATATTATTTCTGCGTTAGAGCACAATATTACTATTTGCCCTTCTAGTAACGAAATGCATGCGGCATTTTCTGCTTGTGCGCAAGCCGAATTAACGGGGATGGGATTTTGTTTAACCACGTATATGGTGGGTAGCCTGCCTTGTACTTCTGCTGCTGCTTTGGCGATGACTGAAAGCTTACCGGTGGTTTTTATTTCCGGCGCACCCGCCGAGTCTGAAGTTAATACCTTGGCTATTCATCATACTATTCATCCCAATTCATCTTGGAAAACCGATTATGACAATGCGCTAAAAGCGTTTGCGGCACTGGGCATGCGCGTTGAACGTTTACAAGGTCAACGCAATAGCGGTCAACCCAACATTGCTGGCGAGCGTTTTTATCAATTAGTGGCTGAGGCCTATAAAACCAAACAACCGGTGTTTATAGAAATTCCACGTGATCAAATATTTACTAAAACTCAGCCGTTAAATTTGCCCGAGTCATTAGCTAAAATTTGCTGTCATCCTTGTATATTAACAGGCAACCAATTAATTGCGGAAAGAATTGCTGAAAAACTAGCACAAGCGACTAATCCAGTATTGTTCCTTGGTGATCGTTTAAAACACAATACCAAGCTAAAACGTTTGATCATCGATTTTGCTTATAAATATAACATTCCTTACGCCACCACTTGGTTTGCCAAGGGTTTATTTGATGAGTATGCACCACTGTGTTTAGGCGCTTATAATGGCATATTTACCCAAAGTTTTGGCCGTGAATACATTGAACAAAAAATGGATTATGTGCTGGATATTGCCACCAGTATTTTTGCCCAAGACAGTAATTCTGCCTTTGGCACTGGCACTCATAAAATTGATAGTTTTGCTAATAAAACCGTACTCAAAGGTTCTTCATTATTAGAGCAAGATTTAATTGAAGTATTTGAATTATTACTCAACAGCCCTTTAAGCGAAAAAATTCAACCGTTTGAATACACTTGCCCAAGTGATTTACCTGACGAAGTAAATAATGACGATGATGTTGATTTTAATAATCTCGCAAAAACCCTGAACGAGCTACAATTTAACGATGATACGCCTTATGTTTATTTACCCGAAGTCGGTAATTCATATTTTGCTAGTTATGGTTTAAAAGTTAAAAAATCGAGCATTGGCCGAGGTTGGTTAACTAACCCTTGGTATGGCGCCATGGGATCGTCGTTACCTTATGCTCGCGTTGCTAGCCAATTAATTAAAGAAAATGGCGATATTGACCGCGCCGTTGTGATTACTGGTGATGGTGGCTTTCATTTTCAACTTAATGAATTAATTCATTTTTTAAAAGATGCAAGCAATGTAACTATTATTTATATGCGTAATAATGTTTATCATTTAGGTAAAAGTAGTGATGCAAAAATATATCACTGTAACGATAAAGACTTTGACGTACATAGCATTATTAAAGCCTATCAAGGCCAGTCAAAAACCTGTACTACGGTGGGCGAATTTAAAAAATATTTTAAAGAATGTGTACAAGAAAATGCTGGTATTCGTTTAATTGAAGTACCCGCAAAGCCTATTGAAGAGCGCCAATGTCACGAGCTTAAACTGTTAAATATGTATATAAAATCTAAAAATGGTCAAGCTGATGCGGTCACTCAATGGCAGCAACTCACCGCAAAATAAATTTTTTATTTATTTAATTTCAAATACATAATATTCTTGGTTCTTAGTCAAAAAATCAGGGATATTATGTGCCAGCTCTTATACTCAGCCAAATCAACCTTTATCCGATAAAGTCTTGCGCGGCAAAGTCTTTATCAACCAGCTTTATTGAACCTCATGGCTTAGCATTCGATCGACGGTTTGTGATCGCTGACAAACAAGGTATATTTCTTACCGGTCGCACTCATCCCAAATTATCATTAATTCAAAGCAAGCTTACACCACAAGGTTTGCAAGTAACCGCAGCAAACATGCCGCCATTAACCCTAAATTATCGAGACTTTTCGTCCCAATATCAAAACGTACAGGTCTGGAACGATACCATCAATGCGCAACATTGCTCACCGTTAATCGATCGGTGGTTTAGTGACTATTTAGGCTTATCTTGCCAATTACTGTATTTTGGTGAACGCTCTCAACGATCAGTAAAAGGACATCGACAAAATAGTGCGGTAAAAATAGCCTTTGCTGATGGCTATCCGTTGCTACTTATTTCCCAAGCGTCACTTGATGACCTAAATCAACGCATTGCAATTGATCATGGTATACAAAACCAAGTTAGTATGATGCACTTTCGCCCTAACTTAGTGGTTAATAACAGCTTAGCTTTTGCCGAAGATGGCTGGCAACGCATCCGCATTGGTGAAGTAGTATTTGAAATAGTGAAACCTTGCTCACGTTGTATTTTTACCACTGTTGACCCACAAACAGCACAAAAACATCCTCTGCAAGTACCACTTGTGACGTTAAAAAAATATCGCTTCGATAACGCTAAACAAGAAATAATGTTTGGGCAAAACTTAATTGCACTCAACCAAGGACAAATATCAGTTAACGACAACGTTGAAATTTTAACAACGAAAAAAGCCTTTATTTATGTCGATACGACAAAGAAGAAGCACCAAAATACCGTAGCTAAATCGCAACAAAATATTCAAATACCACCATCAAAACCGGAACAAAAAGTAAATATTCTTTTCGACTCTTGGAATAAAAATATCATTGGCAACAACCAAAACACACTATTAGAGCAAGGCGAAGCTGCGGGATTAATCATGGCCTATTCTTGTCGCGCTGGCATGTGTGGGCGCTGTAAAGTGAAACTAGAAAGTGGCGAAGTAACACAACTTGCCACTGATGGTTTAGATGAATATGAAAAACAACAAGGCTATATTTTAGCGTGTAGCTGCGTACCCAAAACCGATGTGGTGATCACTAAAATATAAGCATGACAGTTTAGTTTTACTATTTTCTCGACAAACAGAATAATTACCGCAAATATTCAGCAACCATTGCTCCCTCGTTGCACCCTCATTGTGCAATGGTTCTTTTAGTTAGTGCAACTATTCTAAAAAATCACAACGTAAAAATATAAACACATGAAATAAAACAATATTTATGCATGGCATCGGCTTTGCTCTAGTTATCGTTCTATTGAATTATTACGAGAGCAGTTATGAGTTCCCCCGCAGGCATTAAACTATTTTCTTTTACTGGCAAGATGAAGGTACTTCATTTGAGCTGGATGGCTTTTTTTATTACCTTTATGGTGTGGTTTAATCACGCGCCTTTATTGGCCGTTATAGCTAATAGCTTAGGTTTAACCGACAGCGAAATTAAAACATTACTTATTCTTAATGTTGCTTTAACCATTCCCGCACGCGTGATCATTGGCATGTTAACCGATAAATATGGCCCTAAACTCACTTTTGCGGTATTACTATTTTTATGTAGCATTCCCTGTTTTATGTTTGCCTTAGCACAAAATTTTGAGCAAGCAGCATTAGCACGATTTTTATTAGGTTTTATTGGTGCTGGTTTTGTTATTGGTATTCGTATGGTCAGTGAGTGGTTTCCTGCCAACGAATTAGGTACTGCTGAAGGGCTTTACGGTGGCTGGGGTAATTTTGGCTCGGCGGCAGCAGCCATGTCATTGCCTGTAATTGCATTATTTTTCGGCAACTTGTTTGATCCACAAAACGGCTGGCGTTATGCCATTGCTTTTACCGGTTTGCTGAGTTTAGTATTTAGTTTTATCTGGTATTTTAATGTCACCGACACCCCCGCAGGCTCCACCTATTTCAAACCTAAAAAATCAGGGGCGATGGAAGTAACTAGCGTTAGTGATTTGTTTTTATTAGTGTTAATGAAACTCCCTATGTACGGCGCATTGGCTTTACTAACATGGAAGTTATCACCGAGTGGTGTCAGTATGTTTAGCGAGCAAAGCGCTATTATTGCTTATATTTCTTTAGTTATTTTGTTTTTATTCGAGTTAAAACAAACATGGAAAATTAACAGCCACTTATTCAAACAACCGGTTGCCGATATTCATCAATATCAATTTAAACAAGTGGCGGTATTAAATGTTTTATATTTTGCCACCTTTGGCTCTGAATTAGCGGTGATCTCAATGTTACCGTTATTTTTTGCCGAAACCTTTAGTTTAGACATGGTGTATGCCGGTTTCTTAGCTTCAATGTATGCCTTTATGAACCTCATGTCGCGTCCTGGCGGTGGTTGGATCAGCGATCGCTTTGGTCGTAAAAAAACGCTACTCATTTTAACCGCCGGTTTAGCGCTAGGGTATCTTGCCATGTCGGCCATTGACAGCACTTGGTCATTAGCTTTGGCGGTTATTACCGCCATGGCCTGTTCATTTTTCGTGCAAGCTGGCGAAGGCGCAGTATTTGCCGCCGTACCGTTAATTAAACGCCGTTTAACGGGGCAAATTGCTGGTATGACGGGTGCCTATGGCAATGTTGGCGCGGTGGTTTATTTAACGGTATTATCGTTAGTGAGTTATCAAGAATTCTTTTTAGTGATCGCTGCCACTGCGGTGGTGGGCTTTATCGCATTGCTATTTATGCAAGAGCCCAAAGGGGCGATAACCGAAGTACGTGAAGACGGTAGCATTGAACTTATTAATGTGAATTAATTCAACGCGAGTGTAGGCGTAGCTTCAACTGCGTTTAATTTTTAAAATGAAACGACACCAATGAAAAAACATCAGCATGCTGATCCAAAAAAAGTGGCTAAGTTACGGTTATTTGTTGGTGGCTATTCTAGTGCTGGCATCAAAGAAGAAAACCAAGATGCCTTCGCCGCTCGTGTACCCGATAATGATGAATTAACGGGCAAAGGGGCAGTCGCAGTTCTTGCCGATGGCGTATCGAGTGCCCGTAACGCAGCAGAAGCCGCACAAATGGCAGTAACTCAATTTATTAGTGAGTATTATGCCACACCTGAAACTTGGTCAACAAAAAAATCAGCCGGTCAGGTTTTACATAGTTTAAATCAATGGTTATATTCACAAGGAAGCTCTTTAAAGAGTAGTTTAGCTGCGTTAGATCCTGACCTTCGTCAAGATGACGAATGGCAGCAATATCAACAATGGTTAACAACATTTTCTGCCCTCATATTAAAATCAACCACGGGATTTATTTTCCATGTGGGTGATTCTCGTATTAGCGTTTTCCAGCAACAAAAGTTGCGCCGCATAACGACAGATCATAATCAAAAACAAGGTCGCAATAATATTGTGTTAACACGCGCCTTAGGGGCTGATCCACGTTTAAAGGTAGATGTTCATCAAGTTGATCTACAACAGGGTGAACTGTATATGCTCAGTTGCGACGGTGTGCATGATTTTTTAACAAAAAAACAAGTTGGCGCTATTCTTACCACTCTGCCAGAAAAACCAAGCGGTCACGATTTAGAAAACGCTAGCAAAACTATTGTTAACCAAGCACTTGCAGCAGGCAGCAATGATAATGTTAGCTGTTTGTTAGTAAGCATCGCTGAATTACCCTACAAACAACTAGATGAAATAGAACGAGAACTACTCAACAAGGTGATCCCACCAGTATTGAAAATTGGCCAAAGTCTTGACGGTTATAAAGTATTAAAGGTGATCCACGCAAGCACTCGCTCTCATCTTTATTTAGTACAAAACGCCCAAGACAAAATACAGCTATTAAAAGTACCCTCAGCTAACTTTTCAGAAGATAGCTTATATTTACAAGGATTTATTCGTGAAGCTTGGGTTAGTAAACGTATCGATCATCATCATGTTATGCAAATAGAACCCCCTAAAAACAATAGTCAATTTTTGTATCATTTATGCGAATTTATCGATGGACAAACGTTAACTGAATGGATGTTTGATCATCCAAAACCAAGCATCGAACAAGTGCGAGCAATAATCAAACAAATTGTTTCTGCACTAAGAGCGTTTCAACGTTTAGAGTTAGTGCATCGCGATTTACACCCCGACAATATTATGATTGATGCTAACGGACAAATTAAACTGATTGATTACGGTACGGTTTGGGTAGCAGCACTGGCTGAACAGCAAGATATTTTAGCGGAAACAACACCGCAAGGATCGCTTGATCACATTGCCCCTGAAACATTATTGTCATTAAAGGCAACGTATCAAAGTGACTTATTTTCACTCGGCGTTATTTGTTACCAACTATTGTGTGGTGAATTACCGTTTAAGCGCTTGTCTTTTAAACAAATGCAACAAGTTGAACAACAACAAAACTTTAGTTTTTGGCAATACCGTAGCATTAAACAATTTCGCCCCGAATTACCACTATGGCTAGATCTGATGTTACAACAAGCAACTGCCGCTGATATGAACAACCGCTATCGTGCTTATTCTGAATTTTTAGCGGATTTAACTACCCCCAATATAACTGCGGTTGCCGCTTATCAACAACAGCCCTTATTACAACGCAATCCAGTCAAATTTTGGCAAAGCACCTCATTACTGTTATTAATTGCTTTGATTGCGGCTTTATTGCATTAATAGATTGCACGCTCTGATCCTTTTGAGCAAATAAATTGCAAGTGTTCATGCTCCTTTAAGGTCTATACTCGTGCCATCTAATATATTATTGACCATGACAGGATGAATGAATAACATGACCGACAATTATGAGCATGCTAATTTAATGACCTGTATGGAGGTTGTCGGTGGCAATGATGTTGCTGATCGCGATATTGTTATGATGGGCTTAAACGCTTGGATTTATTCAAAACCTCACGGCAGTTCAAGCCATGGCGGTGATATTTATTATCTCTCTAGCTGTGCAACAGGACGGATCATTCGTTTACTGGTTGCTGATGTTAGCGGTCATGGTGAAAGCGTGAAACAGCCAGCGGAAAAATTGCAAATGTTAATGCGCCGTTATATCAATCAAATTGATCAAAAACGTTTTGTTAAGGCGATGAATTCTGCGTTAACTGAGCTATCTAGCGGCGGTATGTTTGCCACGGCTGTTGTCGCGACTTATTTTGCCCCCACGCGAACACTAACTTTAACCAATGCCGGCCATCCGCCAGCGATCTACTTTGACGCCAAAACGGCAACATGGGGATTTTTACAAGAGCAGTTTGTTAACAAACTAAAACCAACCAATATTCCCTTAGGTATATTAGCGGTTTCAGATTATGAAACGCAATCCAAACGTATCGATCACGGTGATATCGTTTTTTGTTATACCGATGCGTTAACTGAAAGTAAAAATGCCAGCGGCGAAATGTTGGGCAGTCAGGGGCTTATCGATATTTTAAATCAATTATCTGTTGAACAACATCAACAAATTATTCCAAAACTTACTGAAGCTTTGCTTAACCTTGATGTCGATAATCTCAAAAATGACGATGTCACTATGTTGGTATTCAGCCCTAACTTACTCTTTGAACATCATTACCAAACACCTAATATCAAAAAACATGTTGAGATCATGACTACATTGATCAGTAAAATTTTCACTAAAGATCAACCCATGCCTTGGCCCGATCTTCATCCTGCAAATATAGGCGGGGCGATGTTCAGTTTTCTTAATAGATTATGGGGTAGAAAGTTAAAATAATCCTAGAATAATACCCTAAAGAAAAATTTCTATCGCACACAGTGTTAAATCATCCTCAAGCTCATCTGATTCACTAAAAGCGGTCAGTGCCGAGGCAACATCGTCTACTAAACAGTGTGGACAATGCTGAGCATCTTTTAATGTTTTTTCTAAACGATCAAAACCAAATGATTGTTGTTGTGGATTACGAGTTTCAAGCGCAACATCGGTATAAACAAAAACAATATCATTAGGGTAAATGGTAATATCGTGATTCGTCCATTGATATTCTTTTAATACACCAATAGGTATATCGTTGCCTTGATCAAGTTTGAGTAAACTATCACCACGTTTTATATAACCATAAGGATGCCCAGCACAAGCATATCGTATACGTCTCAAGATAGGATCATAAGCAAAAGCCATGGCCGTGATAAATTTACCGCGAGTTTTACGGGTAAAAAAATGAGTATTAACATAGTTTAATACTGCCGCAGGATCTTCACTGTCGACGCCTGCATTGGGTTTATAGGTACGCAAAATAGCGTCTAACATTGCTGCTTCAACGGCGGCGCTCGGTCCATGACCAGTAACATCGGCGATAATTGCGCCAAATCGATGCGGTTCGCCTAACGGATTTTCTTTCGATAAACTGCCAATATCAAAATAATCACCACCCGCTTCTTTGTATACCTGAAATTTAAAGGCTAACTCAATACCTGGAATTGAGGTGCCTTCATCCGGTAATAATAATCGTTGTAAACGAGCGATTTCTTTTAATTCTTGCTCTCGCCAATTGGTAATTTCTTGTAACTGTTTCTGCTCTTCTGTGCGAGCAAGACTGATCACCGCAAAATTGGCTAATAATAGTAACTTGGCCAAATCAAGCGTTGCAAAGGCATTGGCTGATTTTAACACTAAGATCCAACGCTCTACCTTTAAATCTAATAAAATAGGTAAAACCAAAATGTCATGGTAACAACGAAGATCATCTTGGAATAAATCAATACAGTCTTCTTTAAAAACACGTTGTGGTGTTGACATTAGTTTCCATTGCTTAATAAACTCCCCCCTAAATATTCGTAACTTATTCGTCGGACGTAAGAGTTCAGCCGAATTATAGTTAGGGCAGTAATCGTCATTGCAATAGTTAGAGAGTTGAAATTGATTATCAGCTAAAGCCAAACTATTCATCATTACTAAAGTGCACTGCCCCAATTCAGTCATTAATACCTTTTGTATAAAATCGAGCGCATTAGAATATTTATCTACTTGGCTTAATTGCTGCAAATACGACAATATTGTATTCCTATGTTAAAAAATTAATGACCTTTTTTGGCTAGTTTAGCTGTCAATATTTCATTAAGTTTAGCTAAGCCCCCACGTTTAAGGGTTGCTTTATAATCACTGGTGTAGGTGCTGATCAACGAAATACCTTCGGCAGAAAAATCATAAATACGCCATTGCCCTTTACGAAAAATTAATTTGTAATTTACCGGAATTTTTTTATTAGTTAACACTATATTGGTGTTGATTTTAGCAAATCTTTTCTTTTTAATTTCTTCTTTTAAATAAACAATTTTTTCATTGGTATAAGATTTAAGTAAGGAAAAATAGGTATTAACTATCACCCGAGTAAACAAACCGATAAATTCTTTTTTATCTGCTTTAGTCGCTTTTTTCCAAGCGCGTGAAGCCACTCGTTGTGAAACCACGGGTAAATCTATTTTCTTTTTTACCAAAGCGGTCATTTGTAATTTTTTTTCTTCAGAACTCAAACTGTTATCACCAGCAATGCGAAGCAAGCTGTTTACTGCTTCGGTTAACGATTCGGTTGGCGATTTGGCTGGTATAGCCGTATTCGCTAGGCTAGAAAAAGGTAATAAAATTAATAACAATGCTAATATTTTAGTTTTCATTTTGTGCTACTTATTCTTTGCTATCAGAGTTAAACATGTATTTACTAACCAATTCTTCAATACTGATCGAGGATTCGGTTTCAATAATTTCATCGCCTGATTTTAATAATTCATCCGATGCGCCCGGCGATATTTTTACAAACTTGTCACCAATAATGCCCGCTGTTCTGATCGAAGCGATGGTGTCATCAGATAAGACAATGCCTTTTTCAAAAATAAAGCTTGCCACCGATTCAAAATTTTCTTTATCTAATTTTATATCATTAACTTTACCCACTTTTACGCCAGCAATTTCAATAAAAGCCCCTTTTTTCAGCCCTGAACTACTGTCAAAACGCGCCACTAATTGATAATTATCGGCTGAATAACCTGACATACCAGCAATAGTCACCGAGAGGTATGCCATGGTTACCATGCCAAATAAAATAAATAAGCCAACAATAAAATTTACATTCATTTTCTTCATAACATAACCTTTCAACTCACAACATCAGTGAGCTAACAATATAATCAACAAATAACATTAATACCGCACTCAGTACCACGGCTTGAGTCGTTGCTTGACTCACACCTTCGGCACCGGCTTGCTTTTGTTCGATATGGATATAAAAACCTTTCGCCATACTGATCCACATGATCAATAAACCAAATAACAACGATTTAATGATCCCCATTAATACATCATTCCACACCACAGTGTTGGCTAAACCAACCAGATAAGCACCATCGCTAACACCGTGGATCAATACACCAACAATATAACCGCCACCAATACCGAGCACATCAAACATACTAGTAAGCAAAGGAACAGAAATAAGTGCGGCAATTAAGCGTGGCAACATCACGTAGTGATAACTATCTATAGCCATGCAGTCAAGCGCATCAAATTGTTGTTCATTACGCATAATACCAATTTCGGCACAAGTAGCCGAACCAACCCGAGCAATCACCATTAATGCCGCCATTACAGGACCTAATTCTCGAATAAGACTCATGCCAACAGCAGCGCCCAATAACTCAACCGAGCCAAAACGAACCAAGGTATCATAAAACTGCAATGCCACGACCATGCCAGTAAAAAGCCCGCTGATCAGGATCAACGGCACCGTTTTAGCACCTATAAAAAGCAATTGTTTCATGGTTTCATTAAACGGAAAGCGAAACATCCACAATCGCGCTATCGTTGCCGCTAAAAACAAGCCCAGTCGACCCGCAGCATCCACTCGTTTAACCGTAGCAGCACCAATTTGTTCAATCACTACTTTAAGCCGTGCCAACATGTTAGTTTTTCCCCGTGGTCAAACGTTTAATATATTGCTCGGCATCTACTTTTTCGTTTCTAGGACGGCGGTTGATCATATTCTGAATACGAATATCGTCACTGCTTTTTATTTCATCAACGGTGCCCGTTAAAACAATTTCACCATCAAAAAGTATGGTAATTTTATCGGCAATTTTAAAAGCACTTTCTAGCTCGTGTGTCACTATCACCACGGTCATATTCATCGCATCACGCAATTGTAAGATCAATTCATCAAGTTCTGCCGCCGTAACTGGATCAAGCCCTGCGGAAGGCTCATCAAAAAACAATAAGGTTGGATCTAAAATAACCGCTCGTGCTAAACCCGCCCGTTTTAACATACCTCCCGATAATTCCGACGGCATTAAATCTTCAAAACCAGCAAGATCCATCATCTCTAGTTTTAACCGCGCCATAATATCGATGGTTAATTCATCTAACTGACGATGGCGCTTAAGTGGTAATTTAATATTATCACCAATAGTCATCGAGCTAAATAAAGCCCCGCCTTGAAAGGCAACACCCATTTTTTGTCGTAACCTTGCTAAGGTTTTTCGGTTAGCATTAATCACATCAACACCGTCAACAATAATACTTCCGGCAGAGGGCGTTAACAGAGCTAAAATGTGATTTAAAAGCGTACTTTTACCCGAACCGCTGCCACCCATGATCACTCTGATCTCACCTTTTTCTACCGAAAAATCGATATTTTTAAGGATCTGACGTTCACCGTAATACGTCACTAGTCCAGAAATATCAATGATCGGCGCTGTCGTAGCGGTCATCGCTTATTCCTTTATCTCGTCGAGCGAATTAATCATCGGGAAAACATTATCTAAATGAGTCAGCTGCATCACCTGCAAGGGCGCACCCGTAGCGCCAACAATAGTAAGTGTTAAGTCTTTGTTTTTAGCCAAATTAAAAGCTTCAACTAAGGTAGCTATACCAGAGCTATCAATATAACTTAATGAAGAAAAATCAACCAATACCGAATTGCCTTCTTTGAGTATGGCTAACAATTGCTTGCGCACCTGCGGTGAATTATGTAGATCAACTTCGCCTGTGAGTTGTAGCAATTGATAATGTAAATACGCAGTTTGTTGATAAACCATAAAGAATTATCCTTTCGGTAAATGTTTTTTTAATTCGAGTATATTGCCCAATGACGCTGATGGTGCTAACAACTGAACTGAGTCCATAACTTGATGGATCAATTTTAGCCCAAGTCCGCCGGGTTCAAGTAAATGTTTCTTTCGATATTCAATGCAAGACTTATCAATACATTTAGCAAAATCTTGTAAACGAAAAATAGCCTCGTTATCTTGTTGATATATTTCTAAAATAATCCGCCCAGTCTCACCACCATAAGCGTAACGAATTATATTTGTGCACGCTTCGTCAATTGCAAGGGTGATCAAATTAGTTTCTGTTTCAATAAAACCGAGCGTTCGGCAAGCAGCACGTACACTGGCACGAATTTTACATAACTGAGCGCTACAAGCACTGTGTTCTTCACGTTGAATAAGTTTCATATACTCATTAATCCACTGACTTTTCAAACACTACTACTAAATTTGAGCATATAAAGCGGATAAAAGCCAATAATATCAATCTCACTAAATAGGTGCTCATTTCTACTTGTTAAAATCACCAACTACTGCGT
>CAZVPC010000034.1:0-2105 GCA_964629005.1 uncultured Pseudoalteromonadaceae bacterium
ATAATAATTAAATATAGCTTAAAAATAAAATAGTGTCGTTTAAATCTTAGTTTTAGCATGATAGTTTGAAACAAATACAAATCTACAATGATGATCCTAAATTACAAGCAAAAAACTGTTTTTCTCATTAACGTAACAATTTATACTAATAAATTTATTGACGAACCCCACAAAAAACTGTTAAAAGAACCTGCTTGTCGTAACTGTAGTTAATAATTACATTCATCATCTATTATAACTTTTTGTAATTATTAATAATTTATTTTTTTACCGTAAAGACCTTGAATTACTCTTACGGCAGCACAATATATGTCGTCTAAATAAGGTCAATACTCTGCTGGATTCTGTTTTTTGAATTCACTTAGATATTTAGACTATTGGCACTCGCAACTTGGTTGTGTGCAGAATTATTAGTCCAAGTTAATGTGCATTAGGAGAAACACAATGCCAACCAATAAAACATTAGGTCTTCTAGCTCTTGCTGGCGTTAAGCCATATCAAGAAAAAGCGAAAGAAGAGTATATGAATGCTGATCAACTTGAGCATTTTAAGAAAATACTTGATGCATGGCGCATTCAATTACGTGAAGAAGTTGACCGTACCGTAACTCATATGAAAGATGAGGCGGCAAATTTTCCTGATCCGGTCGATAGAGCAGCTCAGGAAGAAGAGTTCAGCTTAGAATTACGTACTCGTGACAGAGAACGTAAACTGATCAAAAAAATTGAAAAAACCTTACAATTCATTGAAGATGATGACTTTGGTTTCTGTAATGCTTGTGGCATTGAAATTGGCATTCGTCGCTTAGAAGCGCGTCCAACGGCTGACTTGTGCATTGAATGTAAAACACTCGCTGAAATAAAAGAACGCCAAATGGCTGGCTAAGCTTTTGCCTGACAAGCGTTTATCTGTAAAAATTGGGCGTTAATTTATTAAAAAAATGTCTATTACGCGACTAACGGTGCCTTTAGAAAATAATAGCTACCGTGGTCGCTTTGCTCCCTCTCCCTCTGGTTTACTTCATTTCGGCTCACTCATTGCCGCCCTTGCTAGTTTTTTAGATGCTAAATCTTTTGTTGATCCTCAAAAAAAACAAGGCCAATGGTTAGTGCGCATTGAAGATATTGATCCGCCGCGCGAACAGCAAGACGCCAGCACTGAAATTCTTAAAACATTAGACACTTTTGGTTTGCATTGGGATGAAGCCGTTTTATACCAAAGCCAACAAAGCACGCTTTATAATGATGTGCTTAACGAACTTGCTCAGCAAAATTTAACTTATGCGTGTCAATGCACCCGTGCGCAAATAAAAGCACTTGGTGGGATTTACCAGCGCCAATGTCGGTCATTAAAATTACCCACAACAAACCATGCCATTCGTCTTGTTAATCATAGCGCTATTTATCACTTTAACGATCTAATTCAAAAACAAGTAAATTGCGACAAAACCGCAGCTAAAGAAGATTTTATGTTAAAACGTAAAGACGGCTTATTTGCTTACCAGCTTGCGGTGGTGGTTGATGATATGTATCAAAACATTAATCATGTAATTCGCGGTTGTGATCTTCTTGAACCCACCGCAAGACAATTAAGCCTTTTTGCCACGCTAAAGCAACCCGCACCCAATTATGGCCATATACCTGTGGCAGCTACAGCACAAGGCTTTAAGCTCAGCAAGCAAAACAAAGCATCTGCAATTAACAACCAACAGCCACAACCGGCATTAATTGCGGCGCTAGACTTTTTAGGCCAACAACCAGAACAAGACATGGTAAGCGCCAGTGTTGATGAAATAATTAGCTGGGCAATTGCGCATTGGTCACGCGATAAAATTGCTAAAGTAAAAGAAACGGTGGTTACTTAATTAACTGATAAGCGAGTAAATTGGCTGGCAATTAGGGTTTTCATCGGAGCTTATTCATTAATGACTAACATTTTATTAACTGGTGACAACGGTACTGGTAAAAGTGAATTAGTCGTTTTATTCATCACCATTTTCACGCTTAGGCTAAAAAAATGCTACCAAGCTTAGGCAAAGAAACTGCCAACAAAACACCACAAAGTACTTGGCAATTCGTTAACACCCGTGTCGTCAATAGCAGAAA
>CAZVPC010000034.1:2205-19178 GCA_964629005.1 uncultured Pseudoalteromonadaceae bacterium
CTATAAATAAGCACTAAATCAGGCTTAATGTGGCAATCTCGATGATCTTGCCAATTACCGGTTAACGCGTGATCACGATATTTTTCATCAAGCAATTGATCGCTTATCAGCAGTTTTAATACATCAACTAATGATGGTTCAAGCGTAGATCTATATTTTCCCTTTTTTTCACGTTTGTAGTCGCGTTTAAATTGTGTCGTTCGATCAATCGTCCGCATTTAAATCAGCCATTAAACTATCAATACTATCAAACGTTTCCACTTTACCCTCTCGCGCATCTTTCATTGCTTGAATAGTAGTTTCATTAGGCACTAAAGGTTCAAATGGTAGCGCTTTTTCTTTGGCGACTCGGGTTAATAGTAGTCGAAAAGCATCTGAAACGGTTAACCCCATGCTTGCCAAAACTATCACCGCTTCTTTTTTAATTTGCTCGTCAATACGAGCACGAACTACCGCATTTGCAGCCATAATCATTACCTTTAACCTTATTTTGTAGCTACATTGTAGCCCAAAATAAAAAAACTATCAACTTAACAGCAGTATCACTATCAAGCGCGATAGCATGAATTAAAGCAATATGTTAAAAAACCTCAAGTTGATGACGTTTATTTTTTAGATTTTCGTTTATTAAGTAATAAATTAAGACCAAATGAAAAATTACGTTTTGCCAAGGTTGTCGACATTATGGACAGTTAACTTATCAAAAATATTTTGAAACAAAACGACGAAACTTTACTTTAAAACAGCTTGTCACATTACATAAATCTCGTGCTATTTTACGAGTGCGCCCACTTAACCATAAACTATATGGTAATTTTATTGGTTCGCCTAAACCCAAATTAACGAGTGATCTTTTTATGGCTGGTAAACAAGAAAACCTCTCAGGTGAATCTTATTTAAAAGCCTCTAACATTAAAAATCACTTGCGTATCGCTTTTAACTATTTCAAAGAATCAGCCCAATATGATTATGCTCAAGGGCAAGTTAATTTAGCGCAAACGTACTTGTTAACTCAGCTTGAACAGCAAAATTTTGAGCAAGCATTATATTGGTTTAAACAAGCGGCTTTGCAAAGTAATAAAGCTGCTATTAATAAATATACTCTTGTTTGCCAACAAGTTAAAAACTGTGACTTAAATCTGTTTTATCAACAATTAATTGATTCTGGTGTAAATATACGCTTTAACCAAGCGACTAAGCCTATGTTTAGCGTAAACTAATCGCTATTTTTTTATTGCTTTTGCGTATATAATAGCCATCCAATTTTTAGGTGTATTTCTTTCAAGCTCATAGCATGCTGCTAGGTGAATATTATTAAACGCGTTATCAATTTATGTAAAAAAGTTTTAAGTAAATCTAAAGCTGTAAACAGTCAACAAAACCATCCTAACCGCCCTGTTATTTATGATCGTTCTGAACACCCTGTTTCCCGGCAGTTTTTAAGTACTAATGCAAAAAAAGTACTGTATCGATTGAACAAAGCGGGTTTTGACGCTTATTTAGTTGGTGGTGGTGTCCGTGATATTATTTTAGGCCTTGAGCCAAAAGATTTTGATATTGCCACCAATGCTACACCAGAAGAAATTAAAGACTTATTTAGAAACTGTCGTTTAATTGGTCGCCGTTTTCGTCTTGCGCATATTTTATTTGGTCGTGAAATTATTGAGGTGGCTACCTTTCGCGGTCATCACGACGATGTAATTAACGAAGAGAATACAGACGCTAAATCCGCTAAATCGAAACAAAGCGAACAGGGCATGTTACTGCGCGATAATATTTACGGCACCATAAATGAAGATGCCGAACGTCGCGATTTTACCATTAATGCGCTGTATTACAGCCTAAAAGATTTTAAAGTTTACGATTTTGCTAATGGCTTTAACGATGTTCATGATCGCGTTATTCGTTTAATTGGTGAGCCGGAAACTCGTTATCGTGAAGATCCGGTACGGATGTTACGTGCGGTACGTTTTGCGACTAAATTAGATATGGTAATAAGCGCAGAAACCAAGGCGCCTATTTATGAGTTAGCACCATTGATGGCGAATATTCCTGCCGCTCGACTATTTGAAGAATTCAACAAACTATTCGTTTCAGGTAAAGCCGTTGCTAACTATACCATGTTGCGCGAATTCGGCTTATTTAAATATTTTTTCCCGCGTTTAGACCACTTACTTGATCAAGCCAGTGATGATCTCATTGAACGTTTTATTTTATTAGCAATGAAAAATACCGACACTCGTTTAGCCAATAATCAACGAGTAACACCAGCATTTTTATTGGCCGCATTGTTATGGCATCCATTGCAGCAACAATTAGAGCAAATAAAAATTGAAGCTAATTTACCCCCTCAAGATGCTTTTTTTGCAGCGCTCCATGAAATTAGTAGCGAACAGCAACGTTGTACTTCTATTCCTAAACGCTTTCAGGCAATGATGAAAGACATTTGGATTTTGCAAGATCGTTTAAATCGTCGCGATGGCAAACGGGCTTATAAAGCGTTTGAGCACCCAAAATTTCGTGCTGCTTATGACTTTTTACTACTAAGAAGCGAAATAGAGCCTGACAATTATCAGAAATTAGCAAAATGGTGGACAGACTTTCAAAACACCAGCCCTGATACGCAACAATTAATGATCAAATCATTACCGGCAAATCGTAGTGGTCGGCGTAATCCCAGAAAACGAAAAAATCCAGTCAGCAGCACAACAGCGCAAGAAAACCACTAAAATGATCAACACAGCCTATATTGGTGTTGGTAGTAATTTATCCAAACCCATTATACAAGTACACCAAGCTATTGCTGCACTTAAAACGCTGTCTAACTGTCAAATAAAAGCAGTATCTTCACTGTATCGCAGCAAGCCCATGGGGCCACAAAATCAACCTGATTACATTAATGCGGTGGTTAAATTACAAACCTCACTAAGCCCATTAGACTTATTAGATACGTTACAACGCATTGAAAATAAAGCAGGTCGAGTAAGAAAAAAAGAGCGCTGGGGTGCCAGAGTCCTCGACTTAGATCTTTTACTGTATGCTAATGAAGTCATTGCCAACGAACGTTTAACCGTACCTCATTATGGCCTTAAGGTGCGTGATTTTGTGCTATTGCCCTTAATTGAAATTGCGCCTAATTTAATACTGCCCAACGGCGATACGGTAAAAACTCTTGCCGCTAATATGGCTCAAAATGGTTTGTTAAAATTGTCGTTATAGTATTATTTTTGTATTTTTCGTTGTGCCTCGCTACGCTCGTGACAACCTACATTTATTCGTATACAGAGCTTTTCTTAGCAACTTAGGTCAAACCTGAAATCAATTTTTATTAACCTTGGATGGTTCACACAAATAACATGAAAGTAAAAAATTCCGCGATTTCGTTAAAAATTTTAATGCCACTGCTAGCTGCAATTATGGCAATGTCACCTCTTGCAGTCGACTTATATTTACCGGCAATGCCGCAGTTAGCTGCTGATTTAAATACCGACATCACTTTGGTACAAAACACCCTAAGTATTTACTTACTTGGTTATGCTATTGGCTTAGTTTTTTTTGGTCCACTTGCCGACAAATCAAGTAGACGTCGTTTAGTTATCTTTGGCATTAGTGGTTTTTTTATCGCCAGTATTGCATTAGCTTTTTGTCAAAACATTGAACAATTTTTGGCAGTTCGATTTATCCAAGCCATTGTTAGCAGCGCCGCTATTGTAGTGGTGCCCAGTACAATTCGCGAATACTACGGTAAAAACATTGCTAAAGGCTTATCGTATGTCACCATGATCATGATGTTAGCGCCTTTAGTCGCTCCCAGTATTGGCAGTGCTTTATTGTTATTAGGTAAGTGGCCATTACTTTTTTACTGCATTGCAGGCTATGCTATTGTTGTTTTAGCTTGCGCTTTAAAATTTTTACCAGAACGACAAACAATGACAGCAACGGCAAAACAATACAGCTTTTTTGCCCGTTACGCGATTGTACTAGGTCATAAAAAAGCACGTTTAGATTTAATTTCATCAATGATGGTATCGTTAGCCTTTTTTGCCTATTTAACCGCTATTCCTTTTGTTTATTTAACCGTATTTAAGGTTTCTGAAATTGAATTTAGCGCACTATTTGCTCTAAACGTTGCTGCGTTAATGTCGGCACATTTTATTAACACCCGTTTAGTTGGTAAGAAGGGGTCACGCACCATGTTATTGGCAGGTTTAGCTGTTGCGGTAATATCGGCGGGTGCTTTAGTGGTCGTTAACTTTTTACACTTACCCTTACCTTATAGCGTTAGTGCTATTTTTCCGTTGATGGGCAGTATTTCAATGATCGCAGTTAATTCAGACGCTTTGGTGTTAACTGAATTTAGTGAACATTCAGGCACAGCTACAGCCGTAATTGGCACCTTGCGCTTTGGCATTGGTGCACTTGCAGGTCCAATTTTAACTTATTTTTATGACGGCAGCGCTTTGCCTTTTTCATTATTAATGTTCACAACAATAGCGGTGGTATTCATTTGTCAGGGTTTACAAAAACGACAATCAAAAAGACCAGCGTAATGCTGGTCTCGTTGGCTTTATTTTACTTTTCACACAATAACTTACTGTTCGCTTGCTACCGTGGTTGAGGGTAACTCTTCAACATTATTATGGGCATGATGGGCAGCGGTTAAGCGTTTCATTAATGGCAATACTGCAAGAGCAATTAAAGTTGCAACTACCGCGGCCAGTCCTAATTTATTAAATAAACTGGTATAAATTGGCAACGTTTTTAAGGGATCGACAATGTCTCTAGGTACACTGGCAAAGTTAGCAACAATGCCCCCTAAATACTGAGAAATACCCGAAGCAACAAAATAAGCTCCCATCATAAATCCGCCCATTCGTGCAGGAACATAACGAGCGATCATTGCTAAACCTAAACCACTCACTAATAATTCACCAATTGAATATAAACCATAACCGCCAATCATGATCCACGACGAAGTTTTTCCGTTAACCGCAAACATGCCCGCAAAACTATAAACAAAAAATCCTAACGCGACGGCAGCAAAACCTAAAGCAAACTTTCCGGCGATAGAAAAATCTTTATTATTTCGCCCTGCCCAACTATAAGACCACGCCAAAATAGGGCTTAATATCATGATCCAAAGTGGATTTAGCGCCTGAAATTGTGCGGGCGACCAAGTCCATAAGTGCACACCAAACACTTGAAAATTCCAGTCAACATTACGCAAGGCAAATAAAGCGAGTGAGGTCGACATTTGTTGATAAAAAATAAAAAATAAAACGGTTTGTAGCGTCAACACAAGTGCGGCAGTTAATCCTGCTCGTTCACTCGGTTCACTAATGCGAATTAAATGAATAAAAATAGCCAAAACCACCGCACCAGCAAGATAAACAAATAAACGTGCAGCATCTTGGTTTTCTAGAATAAAAGCGGAACCAAAAACAACTCCAACACTCACCACTAATACCGCAAGCAATTTATTGACTTGTAAAGGCTGATCGTCTGGCTCAGAGCCAATATGACTCAACGACGCACGCATTAACATATAGTTAGCTAAACCTACAATTAACCCTACTGAACAAAATGCAAATGCCGCATGCCACCCTAAATTATTGCCATAAGTCGCATTAACGTAATCTTTGATCCAAGGGGTAAGCAGCATTGAAAAGGTGGAGCCAACATTAACCGCCATATAGTAAATAGTAAAAGCGCTATCTATTTTAGAATCATCACCCTCATAAATTTTACGAACTAGATTGCCTGCATTTGGTTTAAATAAGCCATTACCAACAACAATAACCCCAAGGGATGAAAATAAAAATGAGGTATCTTCGCTCGGAATCGCCATCAGTGCGTAGCCAAAAGTTAAAATAATGGCGCCTAAGATCATGGTACGTTTTGTCCCCAATACTTTATCGCCAACCCAGCCACCTATCGCTGGAGACACATAAATAAGTGCTGCACAAGCACTCCACACCATATTGGCGCGTTCATCGGCAAAACCTAAGCGTTGTACCATGTAATACACAATGAGGGCTTGCATACCGTAGTAACCGAAACGTTCCCATAATTCAATGAGCGCAACGGTCATAAATGAGCGAGTTTGACTAGGATTAGCCACAGCAGTTGTCATAAAAATTCCTGTTATTTTAATTATTGTCGCTAAAGTATAAAGCTTTACACTTGTCGGCTTCAAGCAAGTTACTAAATTAGCTGGTTAAAAAAATGTTTACACTTGTACCCTGATTAATCGCAATAATATTTTTTAGCAAAAGTTGCGCTATATTTACATATATGCGAAGGTACAACGCTGAGTATTTACTCAAATTAGAACCGCTAACAATTTACTAATCACAGCATAATACAAGCAACAGTTCAGAGAGGCGATATGGCTAAAATAACCACTTCAACCTTAATAAAGATGAAACAGCAAGGCGAAAAAATATCAACAATCACCGCCTACGATGCTAGCTTTGCCAAATTATTCGATCAAGCAGGCATTCACGCTATTTTAATTGGTGACTCACTGGGTATGGTGTTGCAAGGTAAAGATGATACTTTGCCAGTTAGCATTGACGACATGGTTTACCATACTCAATCGGTTCGTAACGGTGTTGAAAATACCCTAGTTATTGGTGATATGCCGTTTATGAGTTACGCCACCAAAGAACAAGCCTTTATTAACGCAGCCAAACTAATGCAAGCAGGTGCCAATATTATTAAAATGGAAGGCGGTAGTTGGTTAATCGAGACTATAAAAGGTTTGGTTGAACGGGGTATTCCTGTGTGCGGGCATTTAGGCTTAACACCACAATCCGTTAATGTTTTTGGTGGTTTTAAAGTACAAGGTCGTCAGGAAAAACAAGCCCTTGATATTATCGAACAAGCAAAACAATTAGAACAAGCCGGTATTCAATTATTAGTATTAGAATGTGTGCCCGCCTCATTAGGAAAAGCGGTGACCGCAGCGGTAAGTATTCCCACCATTGGCATAGGCGCGGGTAAAGACACTGATGGTCAAATTTTAGTGATGCACGACGCCTTAGGCATTTCATGCAGTTACATGCCTAAATTTTCGCGTAATTTTCTTAAAGATACCGGTGATATTAAAAAAGCGATAGAATTATATATTGGTGAAGTTACTAACGGTAATTTTCCTGATGACGATCACATTTTTAAATAGAGTTGTCGTGTTAATGGTATAAAAATTATCGCAATAAGACAATATGCTCAGGAGAATGCGCATCCTGCATTCTCTAATAAGGTACTTCCTGTACCGTCTATTGTCTAAGAAAGCAAACCTTGTAGGTTGACACGAGCGTAGCGAGGCTCAACAATTGTCGTGACAAGCAACGACCTACAAAAAATTGTCGTGGCAAGCAACGACCTACAAAATAGCAAACAAGTATAAATATGATCATAGCAACCGAAATAAAAGCACTACGCGAACAAATTAATACATGGCGGATGCAAGGGCTAAAAATAGCTTTTGTTCCCACCATGGGTAACTTACACAAGGGTCATTTAGCCTTGGTAAAATCAGCACATCAACATGCTGATAAGGTAGTTGTTAGTATTTTTATTAATCCGATGCAATTTGGTTTAAGTGAAGATATTGATAATTATCCGAAAAGCCACGAACAAGATAAACAAAGACTCATTGCCGAAAATACAGATTTACTGTTTTTACCGAGCTCAGAGGTGATTTATCCTAAAGGTTACACCGATAATACCTTTGTTGAAGTGCCTAACATTTCTAATTTGTATTGTGGCAAAAGCCGTCCTGGTCATTTTCGAGGTGTCGCCACTGTCGTTTGTAAATTATTTAATTTAGTCCATCCCGATGTCGCTTGTTTTGGTTCAAAAGATTATCAACAACTACAAATTATTCAAACCATGGTCGACGACTTGTCGATGCCTGTTGAAATTATTCCCGTAGCAATTATTCGAGAAAAATCAGGTCTGGCGATGAGTTCTCGCAATGGTTATTTAACCGCAGAGGAGTTACTCATTGCACCCAAACTATATCAAACACTACAATGGTTAGCAGAGCAGCTGAAAAATAAAAACAATAGCCATGATCACAAACGCTTATCTCAGCAAGCGAGCAATAAAATAAATAATGCCGGCTTAACCACAGATTACGTTAATATTTGTCATGCGCACACACTAGCTGGATCAACACCAAAAGATAAAAATTTAGTAATTTTAGCCTCGGCCTTTTGCGGTAAAGCCCGCTTAATCGATAATATTCAAGTAAATTTATGAGGATATCTCTGTAAGTTTCGCGGCAACACTCTGCCAAAATGTAGGGCAAATCAAATCATTTATCGGTTTAGGTTGCGAAAAATAATAACCTTGGATCTGCTGGCAACCTAGTGCACGAATATAAGCAAGTTGTTCCTTATCTTCAATTCCTTCAGCAACACACGATAAGGTTAAACTATTCGCCAAAGAAACGATTGCTTGGATAATAGCTTTATTCATTGGATTGGTTTGTAAATTACGCACAAAGCTTTGATCTATTTTCAAGACATCGATGGGAAATTGGCTTAAATAAGTTAACGATGAATAACCCGTACCAAAATCATCTAATAATAACTTAAACCCTTGCTCTTTCAACTCTTGCAAACGTTTAAGTGCCGTTTTTTTATCAACTAATAACGTGCCTTCGGTGATCTCTAAACGTAATGCCGAGGCGGGTAATTGATATTTAAGCAACAAGCCTTGTAGCATTTCACACAACCCGTGCTGCAAAATATGGATCGCTGATAAATTAACTGAAATATAACAATCAGGAAATAGTTGCTGTAATTTGACTTGATCTTGCAATACTCGTTCAACAGCCTGTTCAGTCAATTGACTGATCAAGCCTATTTCTTCTGCAATAGGAATAAACTCCATCGGTGAAATCATGCCATTTTGATGAGGCCAACGCATTAACATTTCAAAACCAATAATTTTTTGCTCAACACAATCGACAATCGGTTGATAGTAATTAACAAATTCGTTGTTATTAAACGATTGTATTAATTCCCGTTCAAGCTCTAAACGCCGATGAGCTTTGGCATTCATTTCTGGAGTGAAAAATTGAAATTGACTTCGTCCTGCTTGTTTTGCATGGATCATCGCAAGATCGGCTTTACGGATCAGCTCTGTTGAACTGGTGGCATCATCAGGAAAAATGGCAATGCCTATGCTTGATGAAATATTAATTAGATTACCACCAATTTTAATCGGTTTAACTAAACACTGATTTATTCGTTGTGCTAAATTAATTAAATCGTCAATATGATGAAAACGTTCAATTAAGATCATAAATTCATCACCACTTTGGCGAGCAACGATGTCGCGGGCTTTAACGTTGGCAATCAATGAATCGGCCACATATTTTAATAATTCATCACCAATATGATGACCTAAAGAGTCGTTAACCTGCTTAAATTTATCTAGATCAATAAAAAATAATGCAGCTTTTTCATCACTGTGTTGATGCTCGGTGATCGTGCCAGCAATTTTTTCGAGGATCAGTTTTCGATTGGGTAAGTTGGTTAAATAATCATAATGAGCTAAATGGCGTAATTTTTCTTCGGCATTTTTTTGTACCGAAATATCAGCAATAACCACCACATAATAGTTGATTTCATCTTTGTCTGTTGTTGCAATAGCATTAATTTTAATTAACACGGGATGTTGTTGATTAGCCGGAGTTGCAATAACTTCTTCACCTTGCCAGCTACCTCGCGGCTTAATGCTGCTAATTATTTCGCCAAATTCTTGATACTTTTGTTCACCAAGCAACTGTAAAAAATATTTCAATGAGGGTACTTTTCTCGGTTTATCTACAACAAAAACATCCAAAAATGCTTTGTTAGCGGTGATCGGTTTTTTATTGCTTGCTAAAATAAGCAGCCAGTCGTTTATTTGGCTAAACGCTTTACCAAATAATAACATTTGCGCTTGGCTAGCTCGTACTTTTTCATGTTCAATGGCTAGTTCTCGCCGTCGATCATTTCTCACCTTGATAAAAATGCTAGCAATAAAAAAGATAATGAGGGCATAACTAAACTTAGCAATGGTTGACAGCCAAGGCGCTGGCGATGAATGTATGTTAAGTTGCAATGGTTTACTCAAAGTCCCTGTTAATGGATTAATTGCCGTAATTGATAATTGATAATCTCCAGGCGGCAATTTTGACAACAATAATTCATTTTTCATTAAATGCTGAAAATGTAAGGGCGCGGGACCAAGTAGATCAATATTATACTGTGTCTGCTTTTGCTGTAAAAATTGTAATGTTGAAAAATGCAACTTAAGCCCATAATCATCGTAGGCAAGTTCGATCTTAGTCGTTTTTATTAATTTTTCTTGATCGGCAGCCTTATCAGAAAATAACTGTATTCCGGTCAGCAATACTTGATAATGACTACGCTGAGGATCTTCAACAATAAAGTCTTTAGGTGAAAATAACGTTATGCCACGGGTAGAACCAAAAACCAAACGTTGATCAGCCAGTTTAGTATAAGCAAAACTATTATATTCATTTGCCAATAAACCATCATTAGCAGTGTAATTTTCTATATGGTGGCTTTTAGGATCAAAACGATAAAGCCCCATTTGCGAACTAAACCAAAGATTATTATTCTGATCTTGTTGTAAGCCATAAATATTGTTAGTGGGCAAACCGCTGTTGGTATCAAAACGATATTTTTCTTTTAAGGTTTGATAATCAATTCCAATCAACCCTTCTCCGGTCATCGCTAACCACAGTATATTTTGCTTATCGATAACCCAACTATCCACATAATCATAACTTTGCGGCTGATAATGTGGGCTCTTATACAACAGGTCCACTTGTTCAGTAAGCAAATTATAACGATACAAATGCCCCGAAGTTGTCAGTAACACCTTATTTTTATCCGCATCAATTATGCCTAAAAATGCCCAACTTAAAATTGCTGGGGCAAGTTTATTTAAACTGGGTAAGGTTTTTATTTCACCGGTCACCGAATTATATTGATAATGACCTAGGTCAGTAAAAAAGAAAATTCTTTCATTATCAACCACATTTATACCGTAAACCAATTTATGTTTAAAAATGTTTTTACTACGCTTGGTATAAAATGGTGTACTTATTAAGCCGGTACTTTTATTAAAAATTTTCAAGCCAAAATCATTCACCAACCAAAGTAAATTGTCATCTTGACTATTGGCAAATATTGCACGGATCACTTGCTCACCAGTAACCGCTTTACTATCTTGCTCAACTAAATAAGAACGCATTTCACCGTTATTTAAATTCAAACGATTTAAACCATTATCAGTACCTATCCACAAATAGCCTTGCTTACCTTGGCGTGAATTAGACTGAAAAAGGCTCCAGACATCGTCGTGACTTAATTTGATACGAGTAGAAGCCGATATATTTTGAAAACGTTGCGTCAACGGTGACCAAACCAGCACCCCTTGCGAGCGAGAAGCTAACCAGAGATTAGCAGAGCGATCGGCAAAAACATTGAGAATATTGTCATCGGTGATTTGAAAACGAGAGTCACTAAATTTTAAAATAAACTGTGATTGTTCTGTTATGGGATTAAAATGATACAGACCTTTATTGGTCGCTACTAAATATTTATTTTGGTACGGAAGAATTTGCCATACATTCAAATCTGCTAATAATTGTTTTGCTTTAATGTGATGACTATTATTATCAAGGTAATGAGTCAAACTAAACAGACCATTAACGGTACCAACCAATAATCCTAAGCGTTTATCTTTATATAAAGATTTAGCATTATCACTGTCATCATCGGTCATATTTTTAGGTCGATGTTTGATCAGTTCGACTCGTTTACTGGTGAGGTTTATTCGATATAAGCCTTTTGAGGTAGCACAAAACAACCAATCGCCATCTGCTAGTAAATCACGAACAATTTCACCGGGAGATGGTAGCGTTAAAAAATGCGTTAATTTACCGGTATTAATATCTAATAACATTACTTGATCAGAAATAGCTAACCATAATGAATGATCATCTGCTTGAATAATCTTGATCACCTCGGCAATTGCCGAGGAATTAGGGTTAAATTTACCTGAAAAAAATTGTTTGCTATGTAGTGTTTTAGGATCTAAGCGATATAAACCAGAATATAAAATACTTACCCAAATATAACCTTGTTGATCTAAAAACAACGTTGATATCGCGCCTTTGGTGAAAATATCGTGTGGTCCACGGATTAGTTGTACTTGATAGCCGTCATAACGATTTAAGCCCATATTGGTTGCTATCCAAATAAAACCCTGATCATCTTGAATGGTTTTATTGACATAACTTTGCGATAACCCTTCATTAGGCGAAAGACGGGTTAAAAATTGACTCGCATTATTACCCACCGTAAAACCATAAACTTGGCTAAAAGGCATAACAAGGAGAAATAATAAAAGGCTACGCAAGCTTTTTTTGATCACAGAGAATGCTCAAATAACTGATTAAAAGCGGTGTTCACTATAACAAATTTGTCGGCTTATACGATTGTTTTACTATAATTTTTTTTGCTTATTAATACTTTTTGTTACTGACTCATTGCCAACAACTCAGGTAAAAATGTTTCACTTGTCTGAGCAATAACGCATTGTTCTTGCAATATCTCGGTCAACATTTCTTTTTGGGTTAACGGATTTGCTAACACAACCCGAAAAACTAACACTTTCGCACCATGATAACGTGTCACTTCAATACGCGTGCGTGATACAAACGATTTGCCATTTTCACGCTGACGTTTTTGAATAAATTGTGTGAGTTGATCGAGCAGTGTGTTTATTTTATGTTGTTGGCTCACCGTTGCAACCGTTAATATTTGCTGGAGTTTTTGCGGCGCATAACGATAGGTTAACAAACATAATTCCGGTGCAGTGATCAACTCAAAATCGGTATGTTGTACAATTAACTCAGCAAAATATTTTGCTTTTTCAATACCTTCATTGATCAATAACTCGTAACCAGGGCGGCTAATAATATGCAAACTTGAATACACTAACATCGCCATACCCGAACGTGAACCTTCTAACGTATGGCTGCCTAAATCTTTAGAGCCTTGCCGCAAAATATATTCGGCATGATGTTCGATTGCAGCAACCGAAGCTGGATTTTTGAAGATCACCACACCAGCGCCCATTGGCACATACATCTGCTTATGTGCATCAATAGTTACCGAGTCAGCTCGTTCTATTCCCGCTAATAAATAACGATATTTTTTTGAAAACAAGGTGGCGCCGCCCCAAGCCGCATCCACATGAAAATGACACTGATACTGCTCAGCAATATCGGCTAGTTTATCTAATGGATCAACATTTCCCGTTTCCGTCGTACCCGCAACCCCAACGATACTCAAAATTTTAATATTTTTTGCGCTTAACTGGTGGCATTTTTCGCTGAGTTTTTGACAATCAATTTTATTATCTTTATCTGTTTCAATAGCAATAACATTATCTTGGCCTATACCTAATACATCGGCCGCTTTTTTTAAGGAATAATGACCACGTTTTGATACCAAAATAGCCAAGCCATCATAACCATAATACTTAAATGCACCTAATAATCCGTCGCGGGCAACGCCCTTGAAGTTACCATGAGCCTTTAACAAATTATTACGCGCCACCCACAAAGCGGTAATATTCGCGACCGTTCCCCCTGAGCAAAAAGCACCGAGTGAATGATTGGCACTATGCAGCCATTGCTGATAAAAATCAGTAGCTCCCTGATAGACCAAATTATGCATCATGCCTAACACTTGCCGTTCCATCGGAGTAAAGGCTTTTGACGTTTCTACTTTGACTAAGTTTTGGTTTAAACCCACCATTAATTTTGATAAAGGTAAAATAAAATAAGGTAATGCCGAGGTCATGTGACCAATAAAATAAGGGCTGGATGTATGCACCGATTGGGAGACTAACTTTTCAAGCAAATAATTAATGTGATCAGAAACAAACATTGGTGCTTCGGGAATCATTGCGCTAGCAAAATTTTGTTCGATATCGGTTAACGCATTTTCGCTCGCCGCAATATGTTCAGCCAAAAAACCCATGAGATTTTGAGATATCTGCTGCTCAACGCGCCCTAAGGTAGAATTAGGCGCTTCAGGCATCGTAAAAATACGATGTAAAGACTCTAGAGTTGCTTGTGCAGTACGCTTAATGGCAGTCATAATTTTTTACAATGCAACTTTGATCTGGGTTGAATTATTATTAATAATCGCACTTTAATAAAAAATACTGAAAAAGTCTCTATTGTTTTAACTTAATGACTAAAATATTAAGATCACGTTAACGTTAATAACTGCCAACACCGTTGGCCGCTGCTTTGATATTTCGCTTCAAAGGGGGTTAGCGCTTGTTCGCTTACTTTAACTTCGGTCAATTCACTCTCACGGCCAGCCATTGATAATGCCGCTTGAAATTCTTCTAAATACAAACGCCAATTACTGCGTAAAATCATTTGTTGTCCAATACTGATCATTTGCGGAAATACCGCACTACCATGCCATCGACGTTGTAGATGTTTAGATTTGGGCCATGGATTAGGGTATAAAATATAATGTTTAATTACCGGCCAATTTGCGGCGTTGACTAACCGATAAAAATCGTTTAAATCTGCCCGTACCAGTTGAAAATTATCAACACGTGTTAGATCATTTGTGTGGCTTAATTCGGTTACATTTCGCGCAAGGCGATGAGCGGATTTATCAACACCAATCACCAAAGCATGTGGATTTTGTTGTGCCAGTAAACGAGTACTTTGCCCTACACCACAACAGGCATCCAAAATAATTTCACCCTCCTTGTTTTGAGCTAATTTGTTTTTCGCTAAAAATTTTTTGACTCGGGTATTAATATCATTAAATGCTTGTTCGGTATGCTGTTGAAACGGTTTTTGGAATTCATGGCTTAAATGCTTTCTTACTACCGCAGCAAGTTTGTCGTGCATACCCATTTGATTGGTAACAATGGTTTTAGAATCACCTTCAAGCTTGCTAACGCTACAATTACTTGTTGTCATTAGCTACGTAAACCTATGCCTTTAGAGATCAAAGTCATCGCAAGTGCAAAAAGTACACTAATAAATAGCAAAATCACACTAAAAGCCACAGTGATACTAACATCAGAAATTCCCAAAAATCCGTAACGAAAAGCATTCACCATATAAACAATCGGATTGATTTGTGACACACCTTGCCAAAAGTCAGGCAACAAACTAATCGAATAAAACACACCACCGAGATAGGTTAATGGCGTCAATACAAAGGTTGGAATAATAGAAATATCGTCAAAACTACCAGCAAATATGGCATTGATCAAACCGCCCAAGGCAAAAACGGCGGAGGTTAAACACACCGTAGCGATGATCACCCAAAGATTATAAATATGAATATCAACAAAAAATAAGGAGACTAAAGTAACAATTAAACCGACTAAAATACCACGACTCATGCCGCCACCAACGTAACCGGCAACTATCACCCAATTAGGCACTGGCGCAACCAACATTTCTTCCACATTACGTTGCCATTTAGCACTAAAAAATGAAGAGGCAACATTCGAATACGAATTAGTGATCACACTCATCATGATCAACCCCGGCACAATAAACGACATATAATCAAAACCGCCCATGTTACCAATACGTGAGCCAATAAGTGAACCAAAAATCACAAAATATAAACTAATGGTGATCGCTGGCGGCACTAAAGTTTGCACCCAAATCCGCATAAATCGTTGTATTTCTTTGGTCAAGATGCTTTTTAAAGCTATACTGTTATTCATTTATAGCACTCCTAACAAAGCGGACTTAGCCTCTTTTTCTTTTTGCGAACGATTAATTAATGCCACAAATAACGCCTCTAATCGATTCGTTTTATTACGCATACTTAATACCTCAATACCTTGTTGTGATAATTGACTAAAGACGTGATTGAGCGTTTGTGCTTTAGTTAAATCCACTTCTAAGGTGTGATCATCAATAATGCGATAACGACTATCTCGCAGTTGTAACTTTTGACTATGCACAGCTAAATCTAAAACAAACGTTTCACTATCAAGTTGAGCTAACAAACCTTTCATGTTGGTGTTTTCAACAATTTCACCGTGGTTAATAATGGCAATATTACGACACAACATCTCCGCTTCTTCTAAATAATGGGTCGTTAAAATAATGGTAATGCCTTGCTGATTTAGTTCACGCAGAAAATCCCACATCGAGCGCCGCAATTCAATATCTACACCCGCCGTTGGTTCATCTAAAATTAACATTTGAGGTTGATGCATTAATGCCCGAGCGATCATTAAACGACGTTTCATGCCGCCAGAAAGCATTCGTGCCGCGTTATGCCGCTTATCCCATAATTCGAGTTGTTTAAGATATTTTTCAGCGCGCCCTAATGCAATTTTACGTTCAACACCATAATATCCGGCTTGATTTACTAAAATATTCATTAACGGTTCAAACTGATTAAAATTAAATTCTTGTGGTACCAAACCAATAAAACTTTTCGCTTTTTCTAAATCCTGATCAATATCAAAACCAAAAACCTTCACCTTACCTGCGGTTTTATTCACCAAGGAAGTGACTACGCCAATAGTAGTTGATTTACCCGCACCGTTTGGCCCAAGTAAAGCAAAAAAATCACCTTTTTCAACGCTTAAATCGATACCTTTTAGTGCGTGAAAACCACCCTTATAAATTTTCTCTAAACCTGATATTTCCAATGCCTTTTGCATAGTTTGAACCTTAAACAAAGCGAACTAATAAAAATGAGGGTAAAAAATAATTTTTCAAGGTTTGTCATCCAGGCATCGTTGTAACACTGGCTTAGCAGAACAGTGGGAGAAAGTTTACACTTATGTTCCATTTTAGTGCAGCTATATTGCATTAAAAGGTTTACAGCTCTAAACACTATTTCTACTATCATAGGATCAAG
>CAZVPC010000035.1:0-19122 GCA_964629005.1 uncultured Pseudoalteromonadaceae bacterium
GGTTTTTAATTAAATAACTGAAAATTCGATCAAACAAGCATTTGCAACACCAACTGAATTGAGCATACCTGGTGTTAACGCCCAACAAGCGCGACGATTTTTAGATCGTGTGGTTGGTTTTATGGTTAGCCCCTTGTTATGGAAAAAAGTCGCACGAGGTTTATCCGCAGGGCGAGTACAATCGGTCGCAGTAAAACTTGTGGTTGAGCGTGAACGTGAAATTAAAGCCTTTAACCCACAAGAATTTTGGGAAATAGCGGCACAAACACACACTGAAAAACAGCAAGCGTTAGAATTAGCGGTAACTCATCAGCAAGGTAAAACTTTTAAACCAGATAACGAAGCGGATACCAATAAAGCACTTGCGTACTTAAAAAATGCTAATTATAAAGTTAGTAAACGTGAAGACAAACCGTCTAAAAGTATGCCGTCTGCGCCTTACATTACCTCAACGTTGCAACAAGCGGCGAGTACCCGTTTAGGTTATGGTGTTAAGCGTACTATGGGTCTGGCACAGCGTTTATATGAAGCTGGTTATATTACCTATATGCGTACCGATTCAACCAATTTAAGTAAAGATGCCGTTGAAATGTGTCGTGATTATGTCAGTACCACCTTTGGCGATCATTATTTACCTGAAAAACCGCGAGTTTATAGTAGTAAAGCCAGCGCACAAGAAGCGCATGAAGCGATACGTCCTTCAAATGTTAAACTTGAAGGTGCTTTATTAGCAAATGTTGATGCCGATGCGCGTAAACTTTACGATTTAATTTGGCGGCAATTTGTTGCTTGTCAAATGACCGCGGCGCGTTATGACTTATCAATTATTACCGTAACAGCAGGTGAATTTGATCTCAAAGCGAAAGGTCGGGTGATGCAATTTGATGGTTGGACTCGTGTTCATCAACATTTGATCAAAAATGATAAAAATAAACATTTGCCTAATGTTAGCGTTGGCGAAGTGATCACTTTAGAAGAATTAGTACCTTCTCAACACTTCACTAAACCACCGGCACGATTTGGTGAAGCTTCACTAGTAAAAGAGCTAGAAAAACGCTCTATTGGCCGCCCATCTACCTACGCATCAATTATTTCTACTATTCAAGACCGTGGTTATGTACGCATTGATAAAAAACGTTTTTATGCAGAAAAAATGGGTGAAGTGGTTACCGATAGTTTATCGGATAGTTTTACCAAGTTAATGAGTTATGACTTTACTGCCAATATGGAGCAAGAGCTAGACGAAATAGCGGGTGGAAAAATAGATTGGAAAGTTGTGCTGGATGAATTTTACAAAAATTTCACCAAACAATTAGCCAAAGCAGATTTGCCCACCGAAGAAGGTGGTATGCGTAAAAATGAACCCGTTGAAGTCGATATTGATTGCCCAACTTGTACGCGTAAAATGGGTATAAGAACTGCTTCTACTGGCGTATTTTTAGGTTGCTCTGGTTATGCTTTACCACCGAAAGAGCGTTGTACTACTACCATGAATTTGGTTTCCGGTGAAGAAGCGGTTAATGTTTTAAGCGAAGATCAAGAAACAGCAGCGTTACGTGCGATGAAACGTTGTCCTAAGTGCGATACCGCGATGGACAGTTATTTAATTGACGAAAAGCGTAAATTGCATGTTTGTGGTAATAACCCTGTTTGTGATGGTTATGAGCTCGAATTAGGTGACTTTAAAATTAAAGGTTACGACGGTCCTATTTTAGAGTGTGATAAATGCAGCGCTCAAATGGAGCTTAAATCAGGCCGTTTTGGTAAATATTTTGGTTGTACTAATGACGAATGTAAAAATACCCGTAAATTATTAGCTAATGGTGAAGCTGCGCCGCCAAGAGAAGATCCGGTACAATTGCCAGAGCTTGAATGTGAAAAATCTGATGCGCATTTTGTTTTACGTGATGGTGCAGCAGGCATATTTTTAGCCGCGAATACGTTTCCTCGTTCACGCGAAACCCGTGCGCCAAAAGTTGCTGAGTTAAAACGTTTTAGAGATAGAATTTCAGCGAAGTTTTATTATCTTGCTGATGCGCCAGAGCAAGATGCTGACGGTAACCTTGCCGTAGTGCGTTATAGTCGTAAAACTAAAGAGCAATACGTCATGACAGAAGTTGACGGTAAAGCAACGGGCTGGACGGCTAAATATATTGATGGCAAGTGGGTTACAGAGCAGCCAGTTAAAAAGAAAGCGGCTAAAAAAGTAACTAAAAAGTCAACAAAAAAGAAAATCACCAAAAAAGCAGTTGAAAACACCTAAGCGTTAACACTTAGGTGATTATGCCGAATACAAGGGTGATGCTTAATAACATCACCCTTTTTGGTTAAAAAGGAAAATAGTAATGTTATATAAAACTTTATTTAGGCAAGGTTTGGTTTTTGAAAATTATCTTAAGCAAGGCACAGAAGATGAAATTCAAGCCGTTAAAAAAATAGTTGATCAGCTTAGTGAAACTGCGTTACCCGCAACGCTTGTACAGCAGTTATCTACGATTAAAAATGATGTGCATTTACTTATTGTGGGTGAAATGTGGTGTCCAGATTGTCAGCTTAATATTACCGCTATTGAGCATATGGCGTTATTACAGCCGAAAATTAAACTCGCGATTATCTCAAAAGAAATCGCCGAGCAGCAATTAATGCAACGAATGGGTCTGAATCAAATTAAGATCCCCTTAGTTGCTATTTTAAACGAGCAATATCAGTTGCTTGACTCATTTATTGAACGACCACAAACTGTTGTTTTAGTAAATGATTTTGACCGTATTGAAAGTGATTATTTTGCGGGTAAATATTTGCTTGCAACAATCAATGAAATTTTAACTAAACTGGCAGTGTAGAAGTTTTTATTATTACTCATCATTTCAATGGATCCTTATGCACATAATGCGCTGTAATTTGTCCTTTTGAATGGCTAACTATGTACCATTACTCCATCATATACAAATTAACAACATGAACATTTTTGAGTTCTCATAAATGCAATAAGCTATACATTAGCAAGAGCAAATTTAGCAACAACTATGGTATATGTTTATAATGATCATACGCTTACAAAATAAAGACTTAGTATCACTTAGGAATATTTGGATCAAAAGCCATCACGACTAATGAAGCGCTCTGTGCTGAACTGCATGCAGGGTGGTGTGAGGGCTGGAGGTTAGAGACCTTTGGCTGCTCGATTAGGTTTCTATTTATTCAAAGCTAATAATTAACCACCATTTTTACAGTATCACTCATACCAACAGGCAGTAGAACTATATAGGGTGTTTATTTGCATAAACTCCAAATATTTCATCCACAAAAGCTTGTTCTATTGAATAAATCCCTTCAAAGTCAAAAATTATGTTTGTGAATTTTTCAATTCTTGACAATAATCTTTTTGTTTGAGATTGAGAAACTAATTTCTCATTTTAAAAAGAAGCCAACTTAACGGATATCACTGTTTTATTAAATTGAAATTCATCAGGATCAGCAGTGAAGTTATCAAAAATTTCTAGCGTAGTTTTTCTATACATCAATATTTGTAGTTACTATACTACAAATAATTGACAGCCAAAAGTTATGTAGTATAGTAACTACATAACTTTGGATGGAATGTAAGCTATGCAAACTATAACCAGTCGTTCATTTAATCATAATCCTACAGCAGCTAAACAAGCTGCTAATGTATCGCCTGTTCAAATTACAGAACGCGGTAAAGTTTCACATATTTTATTATCAATAGATAAATATCAGGAAATAATAGGTGGCTCTGAAAATATTGTCGATATGTTAGCTATGCCTGAAGCTGATGATGTTGAATTTCAAAAGCTAGACGGAACATCGATTAAACCAATGGAGTTTGATTAGTGTATTTATTGGATACTAATGTAATTTCTGAATTAAGAAAGGCAGGTTCAGGCAGAGCAGATTTAAGTGTCGTTAAATGGGCAAAAGGTAAGCCAACAAGTCGGTTGTTTATTTCGGCTATTACTATTTTGGAAATTGAAATGGGGGTTTTGCAAATAGAGCGCAAAGATCCCAAACAAGCGGCAATTTACAAAACATGGTTAAATTCACATGTGTTAAAAGCCTTTTCGGATAGGATATTGCCTTTTGATACCAGTGTGGCATTAAAGTGTGCTCAATTACATGTACCTGATCCCAAATCAGAGCGTGATGCAATGATTGCGGCTACCTCTATTGTTCATGGACTGACATTAGTGACTCGTAATGTTAAAGATTTTAAACACATAGGTATTGAATTGATAAACCCTTGGATTTCGGATGCTTAACTACTTAAGGCTGTGTAGGAACCTATGTATGCATAATACTGTCTTGAATAATTACAATAGATTATCTATTTATCCCCTGCACATTTTCCTATCGAAGGCACTCTGCCAATGGTAAAATGACATTAATATTGAAAGATATGTTTCGAGGTTTTTGTGTCAACAGAGCAGTTATTAGCACCAATTTTAAAATTTTTACAGTGTAATACTCCGCAGGCTTGGCTTGATGAAGCAAAAAAGCCTGAAAACCTTAAAATTATTTTAACGGACCACTTGCTATGTGAATTAAAAGCGGCGCAGTCTGCTATGTTTTTAATTCGTAAATATGCGGTTGATCAAGCGAGTAATGCAGCTTTGCTTGAGTGGTTTAAGCCTTATGAAGATTTGGTCTATCGCAAACAAGGCAATTTAGCCTCATTGAAAGATAAAAACAAACTATCTAAAGCGATTATTGCTAAGAATGATTCTGCTTACGGCGCTGATTTAATTGATAAAATGGTGCTGCTAATTAAAGAAGAGTTACATCATTTTTATCAAGTTTTAGCAATCATGAAAAATCGTGATATTGCTTATGAAAACATTACTGCGGGTCGTTATGCAAAAGGGATGTTAAAATATGTCAAAACTTATGAGCCAGATGCGTTAGTTGATAAGCTGATCATTGGTGCTTATATTGAGGCGCGTTCGTGCGAACGTTTTGCTGCATTAGCCCCGTTTGTTGATGACGAACTTGCCACTTTTTATATTTCGTTACTACGCTCTGAATCTCGTCATTATCAAGATTATTTAACGCTTGCTCAACAAATTTCGCAAGAAGGTAAAAAAGAGCAGAGAAATAAAAAGCAAGATATCAGCGAACGAATTAAATTTTTTGGCGAAGTAGAAGCCGACTTGATCACTTGCAGCGATGATGATTTTAAGTTTCATAGTGGAGCTCCTACCTATAGTAACTTCATTGATCATAAATTATCTGTGCCCAGTTGAAAAATAAATAGTTGAAAATAAATGTTACAAATATCAAATACCGTTAGCCTTAATGAGGATGAAGTTGAATTAACTGCAATTCGATCACAAGGTGCTGGCGGGCAGAATGTTAATAAAGTTTCTTCGGCTATTCACTTACGTTTTGATGTTTTCGCATCGTCTTTACCTGAATTTTATAAACAAAGGTTATTGGCTTTAAAGGATAAACGTTTGTCTAAAGAGGGCGTTATTATTATTAAAGCACAACAATTTCGCACCCAAGAAAAAAATCGCTCGGCGGCACTAGTGCGTTTAGTTGAATTGATCCAAAGTGTTGCTGTGGTGCAAAAAGTGCGTCGAGTCACTAAACCCACTAAAGGCTCAAAACTAAAACGTTTGGCTAGTAAAACCAAGCGTAGCCAAGTTAAGTCGTTACGTGGCAAAGTATTTGATTAAATCAGTTCAGTTTGTTTGGTTTAGTCAAATCAGTATGCTTATAAATTTTAGCCTAAGCGAAAACCTTGGTGCGGTTTTTTTTAATCGCTCGTGTTTTTTTATGCTTTTTAGAGGGTGAAAAAGCTATTTGTGGAAGTCCAAGGAGAGGTTGCTGCTGAGCTTGGCTGATCATGTTTTTTAATTTGCTTTCTAAAGGATGCATGAAATCTTGATAGCATTTTTGTTTTTCACTAATAGAATTCAACTCAGCTTCCCATTGGGCGGTCATATCTGGTTTGGTGGCAATGTCAGGCAACGCTTTGATCAGAGCTCTACCTGTCGGGGTTGCTTGGATAATTTTGCCTGTTCGTTGTAAAAAATTTCGTTTAAATAATAATTCAATAATGTTTGCGCGAGTAGCTTCAGTACCTAAACCATCGGTTTCTTTAAGAATTTTTTTGATCTTTTTATCACTAACTAAGCGAGCGATGCCAGTCATGGCGGCCAATAATGTTGCATCGGTATAAGCTTTAGGAGCTTGAGTGATCTTCTCGATTAATTCACCTTGTTGACAATTTAATACATCACCTCGCTTAAGCTTTGGTAGTGTCAAAGAAGAATTTTTATTGGGCTGAGTTGAACCATTGGCTTTATAAATAACTTTCCATCCAAGTTGTAGCTCGGTTTTAGCCATACTTTTAAAAATGCCACTGGCGATGGATAAAGTGATCTGAGTGTGGTTGTAGACATAAGCGGGGTAAAACTGCGCTAAATATTGTTGAGCAATCAACTGAAAAATATTTTTCTCAAAAGAGTTTAATGAAATATTATTAGTAGATTTTACCGTTGGAATGATTGCATGGTGGGCACTTATTTTACTGTTATTCCATGCTTTACTTTTAAGTGTATCATCGGCACTCAAGGCTATTTTTTTTAAAGGCAGTGAGCTGTTGGCAAGTACTTTGATCACTTCTTTCGCCTGCTGGTAATGTTCCAAAGGTAAATAACGACAGTCGGATCTGGGGTAAGTGATCAGCTTATGTTTTTCATATAAGGTTTGACAAACGTCTAGTACGAGTTTGGCATTCATGGAAAATCGTTTTGCGGCCTCTATTTGTAGTGTTGATAAATTATAAGGTAGTGGTGCTGTTTGTTTCTTTTGCTCTTCGCTTACCGAGCTAACGGTGGCGGGTTGGTTAGTAATGCGTTTAACAACATTTTCTGCCAGTGATTTAATTAAAACTCGATTGTCTTCATCCATGTAAGGCAGGCAGGCATCACTCGGTTGCCATTTTGCGATAAATTTTTCTGGCGCTTGTGGCATTTGCTTGTTAGTAACAAGATGTGCGTGTACTTCATAAAAAGGTTTGCTCACAAATTGCTCTATGGCGATGTCTCTACTAACAACTAAACCTAATAGTGGAGTTTGTACTCTGCCAATTGACAAGACACTGTTGAAACCAGATTTTTGTCCTTGCAAAGTATAAACACGAGTTAAATTAATACCATACAACCAGTCTGCTCGAGCTCTCGCTAATGCTGAAATAGATAATGGTATAAAATCATTATTGGGTTTTAATGATAATAATGCGCGCTTAACCGCTGATAAATTTAGATCATTAATTAATAAACGTTTAATATTATTTTTTTTATTTTTAGCGACATTTAAATAATTGATCACTTCGTCAACAAGTAGTTGTCCTTCTCTGTCAGGATCGCCTGCATGAATAATTTCATCTGCTTTTGTGATCAGTTTTCGTAAAACAGTCAATTGGGAACGGGTAGTGCTTTTAGGTTTTAATTGCCATTTTTTAGGGATGATTGGCAAATGCACCATTTGCCATTTTTTTAAGTCTGGATGGTAAACTTCAGGATCCGCTTGTTCTAGAATATGACCAATACACCAACTAACGACATCACCGTTAGCTAGTTCAATATAACCTTTATGGCTTTTGTGTGGTTTAGGTAGCGCAGCGGCAATGGCTTTTCCTAAACTAGGTTTTTCTGCAATGTATAATTTCAACAGCAAATGTCCGTTGGCAGGATTAATGGTTAAAAGCATAGCATAAATACACTGTATGTAAACACAGTTGTTAATCTGTTTTATTTTACGAAAATATTTAATTTAAGAATTTATTGTTAAAAATATAGACTATAGTTTACTTGGCTGTGAATCAAAATCAGATCAGCTTGTTTTAGGGATTAATTTTAATAGGGAATCGTTATGGATGAACGTGTTGTATTATATAGTGTAAAAACTTGTCCTCATTGCCAAAGAGCAAAGAAATATTTGGATGAGAATGCCATTAAATATCGTATTTGTGATGTAAAAACACCAGTAGGACAAAAAGAGTTTGCTCAAATCAAGATGCGAGGTGTGCCAGTATTGAAAATTGGTGATCAAGTCTTGAAGGGGTTTGCGAGCAATCGATTTCAAAAACTTTATCAAGAAAAAGTGCAAGGCTAAAAACCCTTTGTTATTTTAGTAACTCAACAAGGTTAATTTATATTTAGTTTTACCGGGTAAAAATGGGCTGCTTTTACCTTGTTCCCAATCGCTATGCCCTATTTTGTAATAAGGGCTCCATGGATGTCCTGATTGAGATGTTGGCATGTTAAATATTCCATTATCTTCATGTCCTGGTGAAACTACCATGCGTTCAGAAGCGCCAAATGCTTGACCTTGTACGCGAGGCATATAACTGTCGCCTGATAGTGGATTAGCAGGCATATCAAGCCATTTACCGATAAAAGGGACTGCTTTGCTTAGTGGGTGAACAATGGCTGTAGTATTCATTTGTCCCCAAGTAGCGGCAGTTAATGATTGATTTTGCGTCATATCTGCAACGGTTTTGCTTAGTGCGGAATTAAAAATTTTCTGCCAACTATTTTTAGGGGAGACTAAAAAGTTATCAGGTCGTTGAGTGATTAATTGCCAAAGTGGTGTTTCTATTTGGTGACGTATAGAATAAAAATTATAGCTTTTATCGATTTTTTTTAATTTTTTATTCAAGGTGCTAAAAACATTGTCGCGAACATTTATTCTAAAGTTTCGTACCAAACGATAAGTTACTGAGTTTATGCTGGCACTGAACATTTGCTGTGTTTTTTGTCGCTGGTTTTTTTCTTGATCCATAAGCTGTTTGACGTTAGCAAAACTAGGGTTTTGAGCAATGTTATTAGTATTTAATACTTGCTCATTCAAAAAATTTAACCAACGCGTTAAGAATAATGCGCGATCATCTAGTGCGATATCGAGCAGGTCTTGTTCGTTAAATTGCTGTTTAGCAAATAAATCATCGCGAATTTGGCTGGCGCGAGCGCCTAATGCGTAGCCACCATTACCTAATTTTTTCAACATGTTACCACCGACTACGCGAGCATTAGCGGTCCATAAGCGGTTTGATTGAGGATTTTTAATTTGTGGATATTCTGCTGCACTTAAATAACCTAACCAGCTATTATTGCCATTTGCCCAACTTGTTGGTAATTCACCAACTTTGCCGTGTTTACGGGGGATTGGTCCCATAATGGTCCAGCCAATGTTACCTTGGCTGTCTGCTATCATCATATTTTGTGCAGGAATGCCAGAACGAGCTGCAATCGCAAAGGCATCATCAATGGTTTGTGCTTGCTCTAATTCTGTCTGGGTTAAATTAACCGCTTGTACATCGTGAGCAACCCAACGATAAGCCAAAGGTGTTCCTAAATGATTTTTCCCTATCACCGGCCCCCAAATAGTTTCTTTTACGTCGATTTCTACCGCAGGTTGGTTTTTAACGGCAATAACTTGTTTTACATAGCTAAAATTTTGATAACCGTTGGGGGTGAGGTACTGCTGTTTATCTTTGCTTAATTCTAGGGTAATTATATCGCTCCAATCGCCATAGCTATTGGTGAATCCCCAAGCAATATGACCATTACTACCCACAACTATGCTGGGAGTGCCGGGTAGTGTTGCACCGGTAATTTTAATGTTTTCTCCTGTTTTACTTGGGTATTCAAAGGAGGCTCTAAACCAAGTATTCGGCACACGAAGACCTAAATGCATATCGTTGGCGACAATTGCGCTACCTGTTTTACTCATATTGCCGGCAACAGCCCAATTATTAGAACCGGGAAAATCATCGTTCTGGTCTTTATTTTTAGTGGTTAAATTTGTTTGTGGTGAGGATGATTGATTGTTATTCGCTGAAACTGCAGACCAAAAATCATTAGGTAATGGTGATGGTTGAAACTGGCTATTGTCTATTGCCGCATCCCAAGTACTACCTTTAGGATTTAAAAATGCGTAAGCATCTTCATTTAATATGGTTTTTAGTAAGTCTAAGGTGCGTTCTCGTCGACCATCTGAGTATTGCAAGTCAATATACATACTAAATACGGTTAAAATAGTATCTTCTTCTTGCCATTCTACGGGGTCTTGTTGTAGTAATAAATATTCAAAAGGGGATGCTTGTAGGTTTTTCAGTCCTTGATTAACCCCTAAAGTATAAGCTTTAAGTAAAGCTCGTTGTGCTTTAGGAAGTTGTTTAACAATAATTCTAGCGCGATCACGAAAACGATGGCGGCGAATTTTTTTATCATAATTAAGGGCAACTTTGCCAAATAAACTTGATAACTCGCCGGCTGAATTACGGCGTAATAAGTCCATTTGAAAAAAACGTTCTTGCGCATGTATATAGCCTGTCGCAAGGGCAATATCTTCACGATTTTTACCTTTAATAGTCACAATTCCCTGTTTGTCTCGTTCAACAATCGTGGTGTTGGACAATCCCCATAGTGTTTCTTTGCCATCAAGCTTAGCCAAGGCACTGTTGACTTGGCTGTAGATCCAAGTACCAGCGGTGGTTATTATAAGAGTAAAGATTAACAAAAGTGCAAGTAAGATGTTTTTTATTTTTTTCATATGCTTGGTTATTTATTGTTTTTTTAATAGGCTTATTTTAAATGTTTTTGTAAGCGAAAATTTATAGCTGACAAAAACTATTGTGCCAGTAAAATTATCAGAATGGTATTTTTAAATTAAAGCGGTACAGTTTTTTCGTGATTGCTAATAACTGTTTAACTTGTTAATTTGGTATATGGTTTTAATAATGTGAATTGCTTGAGGTTATGCTCCGAACTAGATGCTACCAGTCTGATTTTCCTGTTTTTTCAACCAATAGCTCTAATTTGCTGTGTTATTTCGACAGTGCAGCAACTTGCCTTATTCCTGAGCTTGTTACGGATAAAATTCACCAAGCCAATGCTTATTTTCACGCGAATAGTCATCGAGGATTGTATGGGTTAAGTGCTAATGCGACTGAGATTATTGAACAAGTAAGGCACAGTGTTACTGAGTTTTTTCAGGCAAACTCAGCGGATGAAATTATTTTTATACCTAGTGCAACCTATGGCATTAATCAAATAGCTAGAGGCTTTGTTGAACCCAATTTAAGTTCAGAAAAAAACATTGTGATCAGTGTTGCAGAGCACCATGCTAACTTATTACCTTGGCAAGCACTTTGTCAACAATCGGGTGCAGAACTGCGGATTGCCAACCTTAATGAAGACGGTACAATTGATCCTCAGCATTTATATACGTTGCTTGATAGTTCAACGGCTATTATTGCTATCAACCATGTTTCGAACGTATTGGGGGTTGAAAACGATATTAAAAGTATATGTCAATTTGCCCATTCCAAAAATATTCCAGTGTTTGTTGATGGCGCTCAAGCTGTAGGTCACTTACCCGTTAATTTAATTGAGCTTGGCTGTGATTTTTATGTTTGTTCTGGACATAAAATGTATGCGGGTGCCGGTTGCGGTATTTTATATAGTAAAATTAAGCATATTGACAATATTGTGCCTGTTATTCTTGGTGGTGGTATTGTTGAGCAGGTATCATTTGAACAGACTCAATTTAGTTCTGGTCGTGAAAAGTTGGAGGCTGGCACGTTAAATCTGTCTGCTATTGTTGGTTTAGGTGCCGCGATTGACTATTTAAGTTCGATTGGTTGGCATAATATTAATGCTCATTTGAATTTGTTAGCGAGTCAATTAGCAGATAAGCTATCGATGCTCGCTTTTATTGAGCCGTTAATTCCTTTTGAATACTTATCTTCAGATTGTAAAGGGAAAGCGTCAAAAAAACCGACTATTTTTAGTTTTAATGTTGACCGTGTTCATTGTCACGATGTTGCTAGTTTTCTTGATAATGGGGCTGCTGTTAATTGTAGTATTGCGGTTAGAGCGGGTCATCATTGTGCACAACCATTGCATCGATATTTTGGGCTTAATGCGAGTGTTCGAGTTTCGTTAGGTTTATACAATAATGAACAAGATATAGAACAATTGGCAACGGCCTTAAGCAAATGTCATCAATACTTGTCATTGGAGTCATAGTTTATGGATCAAGCCAGCCAACAGCATCAGCTTTATCAACAAACGTTACTAATGCATCATAAAAATCCGATTGGTTTTAATGGCACCATTCAAGCAACTCATCAAGCTTGTGGCGAAAATGCTGTTTGCGGTGATGAAATTATTGTTGAAGTACTTGTCGTTAAAAATGTTGTTCAGCAAGTAGTATTTTCTGGCGAAAGTTGTGCCATTTGTCGAGCTTCTGCTTCATTGTTGTGTGAGCAAATTAATACCTTGCCGTTAGCCAAGGTAGAGGAAATGATCGTTGATTTAACCGCAAGCATTGTTAACAAACGGCCTTTTATGGACGTGTTTTTACCTTTAGCGGCGTTGACAAAATATCCGGTACGCCAACAATGTGCTTTGTTACCTTGGCAAACGTTGCAAAAAATAATGTCAGAAATTATATAGGAAGTTTTCTCATGCAAGAAAATTGGCAGCAAATTGTTGCTGTTGTTGATCAACATGATTGTTATGTTCTAGCGACTATTGTCGCGACTCGAGGCTCTACCTATCAAAAAATGGGTGCCATGATGTTAGTTACCGCTCAAGGTCGGTGCATTGGTTTGCTTAGCGGTGGTTGTTTAGAGGCTGATATTAGTTTACACGCAAAAGAAGTCCTCAAAAATGGCCAAAATATGCTGTTAAATTATGATTTGCAGGATAATGAAGATACCTTGTGGGGCTTGGGATTAGGTTGTGATGGGGCAATTGATATTTTATTACAACCGTTATTACCTAAAAACAACCATTTAGGTTTTTTTGATTTGATCAATGCTATAAAGCAACGTAAAACGGGTTATTTTGTACAACAAATTTCAACAACTTTATCGCCAAAGGCTGAGTTTATTATTAGTCATATTGAAAAAAACAATTTTCAATTATCAAGCTTACCTTTTTTTAAGGCACCGTCTTTGAATAAAGTGCCCGCTTATTTAATCACCCCTGTTTTACCTCCAATATCATTGCTTGTTTGTGGTGCTGGCCCTGATGTTGTTCCTATCGTTTTGATGGCACAACAAATGGGGTGGCAAATTAGTCTTTGGGATCATCGTAAAAAATATTTAAGTCAGATTGAGTTTGCTCATTGTCAGCAGCGTTGCGTTCGACCCAAGCAGATTACACCTGCTAATTATGAGGCTTTTGATGCAGTTTTAGTAATGACTCATAATATAACTTTAGACAGTGAATATTTAGCGCAACTGCTAACTACTCAGTTAACTTATATTGGTTTGCTTGGCCCTTTAGCGCGACGAAATAAATTGTTGTCGACTTGCCAATTTAAATCAGAGCAAATTAAAGCGCAGCAAGTAAATAATCGAGTTTTTGGCCCTATTGGTTTAGATCTTGGTGGCCGTAGTCCGCAATCAATAGCACTGTCAATAATGGCGGAGATCCAACAACATTTTTGTCAACAATATGCTAATGATGAATACAAGTCGTGGCAGATTTAAACAAACTTGCTGTGTTGTTAATGGCGGCGGGACAATCGTCAAGGTTAGGTCAACCAAAGCAATTAATTAAGTACCGAGGTCAGGCCTTACTACTGAGACAAGTTCAGTTAGCGTTAGCTTTAAATATTCAAGCGACTTGTGTGCTTGGTTATCAAGCAGGGCTAATGAAAACTCTATTAACAGCACAACCGATACAAATATTAACCTGCCTTGATTGGCAACAAGGTTTATCAAATTCAATTGCTACGGGTGTCGCATCACTACAAAATAATGTTGAAGCGGTATTAATATTTTTTGTTGATCAATGGTGTTTACAAGCACAAGATTTACAACAGTTAATAACAGCATGGTTAAAGCAGCCAACCCGTATTGTTATTTCAAAAAACTGCGCGCAAGAAATGAGTCCCCCCGTTATTTTTCCCCGCCAGTGTTTTTCTCAATTAGCACAACTTTCAGGTGACCATGGCGCCAAAAAAGTTATTAAGCAAAATAAGCATTTGGTGACTAGTATTGAGTTACTTAATGCATTTTATGACTTAGATACGCCTGAGCAGTTAGCGTTATTAAACAACAAGCACAATAAGTAATTGAGGTAAGTAAACAATGATCACTCTAAATGTTAATGGTCGTACCCATGTATTCAATCATGATGAAGATATGCCGCTACTGTGGGCTTTGCGCGATATATTAAAATACAAAGGTACAAAGTATGGCTGTGGTAAAGGTTTGTGTGGTGCGTGTACTGTGCATGTTGATGGACAGCCTATTCGCTCTTGTAATACTCCTGTCTCATCGATCAAAGATCAAAAAATTACTACTATAGAAGGGTTGTCTGCACAAGGTGAACATGTAGTACAACAAGCTTGGCAACAATTAAATGTACCACAATGTGGTTATTGTCAATCAGGTCAAATAATGTCGGCAGTGAGTCTGTTAAATAATAATCCAAGCCCCAGTGATAAAGACATTGAACTGGCTATGAGTGGTAATCTTTGTCGATGTGGAACGTATCAGCGTATTAAACAAGCCATTCATTTGGCTTCTAAATCAATGGTTAATGGCAAAGGAATTTAACAATGGAACTAATTCAAAATGTGAGCCGACGCCGTTTTCTGCAAAAGTTAGGCATAGGGAGTAGCGCGTTAGTGCTAGGGGTGCAAATTACGCCGTTATTGAACATACCTTTTGCTTTTGCGGAGAAGTTAAAAACTATATTTGAACCGAATGTTTATCTGCAAATTGGTCTCGATAATGTTGTTACTATTATTGTCCATCGTTCTGAAATGGGGCAAGGCGTTCGCACCAGTATTCCGATGATCGTTGCTGATGAACTCGAAGCTGATTGGCAGCAAATTAATGTTGTTCAAGGTTTGGCTGATGAGAAATACGGTAGTCAAAATACCGATGGCTCACGTTCTATTCGTCGTTTTTATCAACCTTTGCGTGAAGCGGGCGCCGCTGCTCGAATAATGCTAGAACAAGCTGCTGCACAATACTGGCATGTACCCGTAACCGAATGTGTTGCTAAAAAAGGTCAGGTGGAGCATAGCAAAAGTAACAGAAAAAAGAGCTTTGGCAGTTTAGTTAAAATAGCCGCTTTGTTACCTGTACCTCAAGGGAAAGATTTACGACTTAAATCAAAAGAAGATTTTAACTTTATTGGTAAAAGTAATGTTGCGCTAGTTGACGGTAAGGCAATAGTAACAGGCAAGTCTATTTATGGCTACGATATTGATTTACCAAATTTACACTATGCGGTGATTGCACGCCCTCCGGTATTCGCTGGTAAAGTGAAAAAGTTGGATGCAAGTAAAACAAGAAAAATTGCTGGAGTTATCGATGTAATTCAACTAGATGATTTTAATGAACCCGCGGGATATAAAGCGTTAGGCGGTGTCGCTGTTATTGCTGATAACACATGGTCAGCAATCAAAGGTCGGCAAGCACTAATTATTGAATGGCACCATGGTGAACATAGCGAATATAATAGTGCAGACTATAAGGCTATGCTTGCGAAAAGCTGTAGCCAAGCAGATAATATTTTACGTGATAAAGGTGATGTTAAGACTGCGTTAGCACGGGCAAGCCAACAAATAAATGCTGATTATTACGTACCAACTTTAGTTCACGCGCCAATGGAACCACCTGCGGCAACAGCACATTTTTATGACGATAAAAACGGTGGTAAATTTGATATATGGGCCTGTGTGCAAGCACCACAATCTGCACAAGCAACGGTGGCAGAAATTACTGGTGTGGCGAAAGAGAATATTAACGTTAATGTTACTTTGTTAGGCGGTGCATTTGGACGTAAATCTAAATCTGATTTTGTGGTAGAAGCAGCAATACTTGCAAAACAACTAAAAGTTCCCGTTAAGGTCTTATGGACACGTGAAGATGATATTCAGCATGGCTATTATCATGCAGTGAGTTATCAAAAATTAACTGCGGGCATTGATGAAAATAATCGTGTTAGTGCATGGCAACACTATGTCGCTTTACCACCTATTGGTGCAACCTTTAGTAAAGGGAGTGATTTAATTGGTTTTGAAGCGGGTTTAGGTTTGATTGATATGCCATATAATATTGCTAATGTTCGCTGTGCTGCTGGTAGGGCAAAAGCGCATACGCGCATTGGTTGGTTGCGTTCAGTAACAAATATTAACCAAGCCTTTGCGGTTTGTTGTTTTGTCGATGAATTGGCGCACAATGTTAATTCTGATAGCAAAGATTTTTTACTTTCGTTTTTAGGAGAAGATCGCTTTATTGATTTGTCAAAAGAAAATGCAAAATATGGTAATTATGGTGAAAAGCTTGATCAGTTTCCGATTGATATCAGCCGATATAAACGTGTGCTTGAGCGTGTGGCAGAAATGTCGAATTGGCATGATAAACGTCCACAAGGATATGGGTTAGGTATTGCTGTGCATCGAAGTTTTGTGAGTTATATCGCCTGTGTTGTTGAAATTTCTACTAACGAACAAGGAAAAATCAAGATAGAAAATTTTTGGTTTAGTGTTGATTGTGGTACCTCAGTCAACCCTGAACGGATAACTGCACAAATGGAAGGTGCGGCGGTTTTTGGGACATCAATTGCGTTTTACGGCGAAATAACGGCTAAAAGCGGCATAATAGAACAAGGAAATTTTGATAATTATCCAATAGCTCGGATGGGTGAGTCAGCTCCAACTTATGTTGATATTGTTGAAAGTGATGAACCACCAGGAGGACTTGGTGAACCGGGTGTTCCACCAGTTGCTCCTGCTATATGTAATGCAATTTTTGCGGCAACAGGAAAACGTTATCGATCGTTGCCTTTAGTACAATATGGGATAGTTTGATCAAAATTATTTCTATTTAAATCTTTTTTTTAAATGGTAATTTTTGTTAAAATACAAAAAATTTAATCACAGCGATAAATATGGCATCTTTACAAGAACAATTATTAAAAGCAGGTTTAACGACTAAGCAAAAAGCTCGTCAAGCTAATTCCGTTAAACGTAAACAGAATAAGCAAAAACGTAGTGGTGTTGATCATGGTATTAGTTTACAAGAACAAGTACAGCAGGACTTAGTTAAAGATAGAAGCGAAAAACTAGCAAAAGATGCGGCGCTAAACCAGCAGAAAAAACAGGTGTTAGCCGTAAAAGAGCAGTTGTTACGTATTAGCCAAATTCTTGAGCACCACCAGTTAAAAAATGTTAGTGGTGAAATTGAATATAATTATAATTTCGAAAATAAAATTAAAAAACTGTTTGTTGATACCAGTACTCATAATGCATTAGTTAACGGTCGATTAGCTTTGTGCGGATGGGAAAACAAAACGTATATAGTGACAACTGAAACCGCAACTAAATTGGCTGAATTAGACGCTAAGGTAGTGTTAGTACAAAATGAGAGAGTAACTTCTGCTGGGGTGAATGATAATGATCCCTATGCTGATTATCAAATTCCTGATGATTTGATGTGGTAGTTTTTGTGTATATTCTTCATTGCAATTCTTCATTGCAATTCTTCGTTGCAATATAGTTTAACCTGATTTTTATTTAAAATAATTTGATCATTTTTTTCTTTAACGGGTAATATCTTTGCTTCACCTGAGTCGTTTTTATATTGAATTTTGTCAAAATTTTTTAGGGTGTTTAAATTTGTTTGAGCTATGAGGCATTTTTTGTTGTTGTTTTTTAGCGCTAGCTCAGCTTTATTAACCGCAACAGTAGCGCTATCATTTTTTGTTGTTACCTTTTTATAAGGTTTTGTGGAGGCCATCGACAATGTGGTGTAATTGTTATTGTCTGGTTGCTTTTGGCTAAAGTGTACAACATTATTTTTATCTATCCAGCGATAGATGGTAATATTTGTCGCTCCAATAGAGCTTGAAATGCCAAGCAATAATAAAAAAATAGGTAGATAAATTTCCATGTTCCTGCTCGCTTGTTTGTATAACCAACAAGTATACAAGGCTTTTTTAATAAGAGACTACATACAATTGATAATATTTTTAATTGTCCGTACATAATATGGTAAATTAGCCATTCAAAAAATGAAATAAGCTATCGAAAATATTTATATGACTGAAAAACAATCTAATGAAAACGCTGCAAATCGTGGAATATACTTGTTACCCAATTTACTAACTACTGCTGGGCTTTTTTCAGGTTTTTATGCAGTAGTTTCTTCAATGAATGGGCATTTTATCAGTGCGGCTGTGGCTATATTTATTGCCATGATTTTTGATGGGCTCGATGGACGTGTTGCTCGAATGACAAACACTCAAAGCGAATTTGGTGCTGAATATGACAGTATGGCTGATATGGTTTCTTTTGGTATAGCACCAGGCTTAGTTGCTTATAACTGGGCTCTATCAGGCATGGGGAAATTTGGTTGGCTCGCTGCTTTTGTTTTTGTTGCCTGCGCCGCGCTACGTTTAGCGCGCTTTAATACTCAAGTAGGTACAGCGGATAAACGTTTTTTTCAAGGTTTAGCTAGCCCTGCAGCTGCAGGCGTTATTGCAAGTTTAGTTTGGGTTGGCGCATCATACGAATTGAATGGTCATGATCATGGTTTTATCATGGGCTTTATAACTATTTTAAGTGGTTTGCTAATGGTGAGTAACTTTCGCTATAACAGTTTTAAAGAAGTTGATTGGAAAGGAAAGGTAAACTTTTTAGTGGTTTTAGCTATTGTTTTAGTTTTTGTGGTGGTTGCTTCAAGTCCTGCAGAATTATTAGCGTTAATTTTTATACTTTATGCTTGCTCTGGTCCAATTACGACGTTCAGAACGGTTAAAAAATTAAAGTTAGAGCATGTTATTGGTGATGACAAAGACGCAGATTTTGGTTATGAAAGTGAAAAATTAACGACTACAGAAGTTAAAGATACTTCAGAACAAACCAATAAAGAATAAACTATAGGACACTATATTAAATTTACCCATTTTCATTAACGTTTAATAAATGATGTATAAAAAAGCAAATTGTACAGCTTTTAAACGAAAAAATAGTTTCAAATAAAAAAAGTAAACTAAAGCGCTTTTAATGCTTGACCTCAACGCAGAAATGTCTAAAATGCGCATCCAGACTTAAGGG
>CAZVPC010000036.1:0-7261 GCA_964629005.1 uncultured Pseudoalteromonadaceae bacterium
TTGTATTCATGGCACTTATTGTGTTGCGTTTAGGATCATTTGTGCCAATTCCTGGGATTGACGCCGCTGTATTGTCGCAGTTGTTTGAACAACAAAAGGGCACCATTGTAGAAATGTTTAACATGTTCTCTGGTGGTGCACTTGCGCGAGCTTCGGTATTAGCATTAGGTATTATGCCGTACATTTCAGCTTCTATTATCTTACAATTATTGACGGTAATTCATCCGCCGATGATTGAATTGAAAAAAGAAGGTGAAGCGGGACGTCGTAAAATCAGTCAATATACCCGTTATGCAACACTAGTTTTGGCTACATTTCAATCGTTTGCGATTGCGAAAAGCCTACCAGGGATGATGCCCGGACTAGTGATTAATGTTGGTTTTAGTTTTTACTTTGCCGCTGTAGTAAGTTTGGTTACTGGTACCATGTTTTTGATGTGGTTAGGTGAACAAATTACTGAACGTGGTATTGGTAATGGTATTTCTATCATTATATTTGCTGGTATTGTTGCTGGCATGCCTGCGGCTATCGGAAAAACAGCAGAAATGGCGCGTCAAGGCGAATTGCACTTATTAGTATTATTGATGATTGCGGTGATTGTATTTGCCGTGACTTTCTTTGTGGTCTTTGTGGAACGTGGGCAACGCCGTATTGTTGTCAACTACGCAAAACGCCAGCAAGGACGTAAGGTTTTTGCTGCACAAAGTACGCATTTGCCGTTAAAAGTAAATATGGCTGGTGTTATACCACCAATATTTGCTTCAAGTATTATTTTATTTCCTGGCACACTTGCTAGCTGGTTTGGTCAAGGTGAAGGCGCATTTGCAGACTTTCTTCAAGAAGTCTCTTTAGCGATGTCACCGGGGCAACCATTATATGTAATGATGCTTGCGGCCGCGATAATATTTTTCTGCTTTTTCTATACAGCGCTGGTCTTTAATCCGCGTGAAACAGCAGATAATCTAAAAAAATCTGGTGCGTTTATTCCGGGTATACGTCCGGGTGAACAAACTTCTAAGTATATCGATAAAGTGATGACTCGGTTGACCCTTGCGGGCGCCTTGTATATTACCTTTATTTGTTTGGTGCCTCAGTTCATGATCATCGCTTGGGACGTTCAGTTCTATTTCGGTGGTACATCACTATTGATCATCGTGGTGGTTATTATGGATTTTATGGCACAAGTACAAACGCATATGATGTCTCATCAATATGACAATGTACTGAAAAAAGCTAACCTTAAAGGCTATGGGCGTTAAGGTACAGATATAGTTATTGTTCAGAAAGTTTAGGATAATAACGAAAACGGAGTATAAAAATGAAAGTACGTGCATCCGTAAAAAAGATTTGTCGTAACTGTAAAGTGGTAAAACGCAAAGGTGTTATTCGTGTACTTTGCACTGAGCCAAAGCATAAGCAGAGACAAGGCTAAATCTTTTTTGAAGTGTTATTATTGTTTTCTTATGTTAATAAGAAAATATTTATTTAAAGGTAATAACACTTTAATTTGCAAAATAGTTGTGGGTTGAGTATCCTAACGGGCTTTTCAACCTGTGTTTTTAATTTATAATATATAGGAGATGTGTTAGTGGCCCGTATCGCTGGCATTAACATCCCTGATCGTAAGCATGCAGTAATCGCCATTACTGCGATTTACGGTATCGGAGCTACACGTGCGAAAGCAATTTGTGCAGCCGCTGGTATCGCAGAATCAACCAAGATCAGCGAATTAGACGAAGCGCAAATTGATGTGCTTCGCAATGAAGTGGCTAAATTTACCGTAGAAGGTGATTTACGCCGCGAAGTTTCAATGAGCATCAAGCGTCTGATGGACCTTGGCTGTTATCGTGGCATACGTCATAGACGTAGTTTGCCTCTTCGTGGTCAACGCACGAAGACCAATGCGCGTACGCGCAAAGGTCCTCGTAAGCCAATTAAGAAGTAGGGGTAATAGACAATGGCTAAAACACCAGTTCGTTCGCGTAAGCGCGTAAAAAAACAAGTTGCTGATGGCATGGCACATATCCATGCATCTTTCAACAACACTATCGTAACCTTAACCGATCGTCAGGGTAATGCTTTATCTTGGGCAACAGCGGGTGGCTCAGGCTTCCGTGGCTCACGTAAGTCTACTCCGTTTGCTGCACAAGTTGCTGCAGATCGTGCAGGACAAGCTGCACAAGAATTCGGTTTGAAGAATATTGAAGTTTTCGTTAAAGGCCCAGGACCAGGACGTGAGTCTGCAATCCGTGCTTTTAATGCTGCTGGTTTTAAAATCACCAACATTACTGACGTAACTCCTATTCCTCATAATGGTTGTCGTCCGCCTAAAAAGCGTCGCGTTTAATTGGCACTTTTAGGATAGTTGGAGAAAGAACATGGCTAGATATTTAGGTCCTAAGTTAAAGCTTAGTCGCCGCGAAGGAACTGATTTGTTCCTTAAAAGCGGTGTTAGAGCGATTGACACTAAATGTAAAATTGAAACAATACCAGGTCAACATGGCGCCCGTCGCGGACGTTTGTCTGACTATGGTATTCAGCTTCGTGAGAAGCAAAAAGTTCGTCGTATTTATGGCGTACTAGAAAAACAATTTCGTAACTACTATAAAGATGCTGCACGTATTAAAGGTAATACAGGTGAAAACTTGTTACAACTTTTAGAAAAACGTTTAGACAATGTTGTTTACCGTATGGGCTTTGCCAGCACTCGTGCTGAAGCGCGCCAATTGGTAAGTCACAAAGCGATTGTAGTAAACGGACAAGTGGTAAATATACCATCTTTCAACGTTAAAGCTGATGATGTGGTTTCAGTGCGTGAAAAATCTAAGACTCAAGCGCGTATTGTTGCAGCGTTAGAATTAGCTGAACAACGTGAAAAACCGCTCTGGGTTGAAGTAGATAATAAGAAAATGGAAGGCGTGTTTAAACGTATTCCTGATCGTGCTGATTTGTCTGCTGAAATTAATGAACAGTTGATTGTCGAACTTTACTCTAAGTAAAGTTGAACTTTAAGAGAGGATATAATGCAGGGTTCTGTAACCGAATTCCTTAGACCACGTTTAGTCGATATTGAAACCATAAGCCCAACGCGGGCTAAGGTAACTTTAGAGCCGTTAGAACGTGGTTTTGGTCACACTCTAGGTAATGCGTTACGTCGCATTCTTTTGTCTTCAATGCCGGGTTGTGCCGTCACTGAAGTTGAGATTGATGGTGTATTACATGAGTACAGTAGTAAAGAAGGTGTTCAGGAAGACATCATCGAAATACTGCTAAACCTTAAAGGTTTAGCTGTAGGTATTGAAGGCAAAACTGAAGCTGTTCTTACCTTAACTAAATCCGGTGAAGGCCCTGTAACGGCGGCTGATATCCAACATGATGGTGATGTTACTATCGCTAATCCTGAGCATATTATCTGTAATTTAACAGGTGATGGTGCTATCAGTATGCGTATTAAAGTAGAGCTTGGACGTGGTTACGTTCCTGCTGCTGCTCGTCGCAATGCCGAGGAAGAAGATCGTGCAATCGGACGTTTGTTAGTAGATGCATCATTCAGCCCAGTCGCTAAGATTGCCTATGATGTTGACTCTGCTCGTGTTGAACAACGTACAGATTTAGACAAGTTAATTATTGACATGGAAACCAATGGTACATTGGATCCAGAAGAGGCTATTCGTCGCGCTTCAACTATTTTAGCCGAACAGCTAGATGCGTTTGTTGAGCTACGCGATGTGACTGAAATAGAACCAAAAGAGGAAAAACCTCTATTTGATCCTATTTTACTTCGCCCTGTTGATGATCTTGAATTAACTGTTCGTTCAGCAAATTGCTTGAAAGCAGAAGCGATTCAATATATTGGTGACTTAGTACAACGTGCTGAAGTAGAGCTTCTTAAAACCCCTAACTTGGGTAAGAAGTCGCTTACTGAAATTAAAGACGTGTTAGCGTCTCGTGGACTTTCTCTAGGTATGCGCCTAGAAAATTGGCCACCAGAAAGCATTGCTGATAACGACTAAGTCGGTCATCATTTTAATTAGTTAAAGATAAGGATTAACTTATGCGTCATCGTAAAAGCGGTCGCCAGTTAAACCGTAATAGCAGTCATCGCCAGGCGATGTTCCGCAATATGGCAAGCTCTTTAGTTAAACACGGTGTTATTAAAACCACTGTTGCTAAAGCTAAAGAACTACGTCGCGTTGTAGAGCCATTGATTACATTGGCTAAAACCGACAGCGTAGCAAATCGTCGTTTAGCATTTGCACGCACTCAAGATAAAGAAGTTGTAGGTCTTTTATTTAACGATCTTGGTCCACGTTACCAAGAACGTCCAGGTGGCTATACTCGCATTTTAAAATGCGGTTACCGTACTGGTGATAAAGCGCCAATGGCTTATGTTGAGTTAGTAGACCGTCCAGCAGTTGAAAACGCTGTGGAAGTTGAAGAAGTCAGCGCTGAAGCATAAACTGCTTTAGAACATTGATTAAAAAACGGAGCCTCGGCTCCGTTTTTTATTTCTCCTGCCAATCGTTGATAATTGTCGAGCTTCGCTATGCTCATGTTGATCTTCTACAACTTGACGTAAAGGTTAAAGCATCGTATAAAATAGCCTGTCTTACTATTTGGTATCTCCATGTCATCACGTTATCCGATCATTGCTGTTACTGGCTCGTCTGGTGCAGGAACTTCAACCACAACAGAATCTTTTGAACATATTTTTCGATCTTTAGGTTGTACATCCGCTAATGTTGAAGGCGATAGTTTTCATCGTTTTTCACGACAAGAAATGGATGTTGAGAAGCGAAAAGCTGATGAAGAAAATAAGACAATCAGTTACTTTGGCGATGTTGCCAATGACTTTAATGCCTTAGAGCGTTTATTTAAGGATTATTCCGAAACAGGTCGCGGTAAAATTAGGCGTTATCTACATACCTTTGACGATGCCGTACCTTATAATCAAATGCCGGGTACCTTTACCCCGTGGCAGGATCTTGGTGAAGGTACAGATCTGTTATTTTATGAAGGTTTACATGGTGGTGTAAAAACAGCTCAAAATGATGTTGCTAAACATGTCGACTTGTTAATTGGTATGGTGCCGATTGTTAATTTAGAATGGATCCAAAAAATTATTCGCGATACTCATCAGCGTGGTCATAGTCGTGAGGCGGTTACCCAAAGTATTGTGCGTAGTATGGACGATTATATTTCTTTTATCACCCCACAGTTTTCCCATACTCATGTTAATTTTCAACGAGTTCCTACTGTTGATACGTCAAATCCTTTTAGCGCCAAAGTCATACCAACATTAGATGAAAGTTTCGTGGTGATCCGTTTTCGTGATTCAAGCAATATCGATTTTCCATTTTATCTTAGCATGATCAACGGTGCTTTTATGTCTCGTATTGATACTTTAGTGGTACCAGGCGGTAAAATGGGCTTGGCCATGGAGCTTATTTTAACACCGTTAATTCAAGCGCTTCTACATAAAAAGAAAGAAGCAGATAAGCAGTTAGACTGGATGAGCGATCTGTAATAATGTTTTCTCAAGAGCCGCAAAAATTTTGACCATAAAATATTTCTTTTCTTTCTTGAGTGATTAAATTTTTAATCGCGTGTTGCTGCTCTAGCTTGAGACTGCTGAGATCTGTCGAGATCAAATAATTCTCTAAATTCATTTTTTTACGAATAATTTTAGTATTAAACAGGTTACATTCAGCCATATTAATATCGAGCATTTCATAACGTTGATGATTTTTTTGATCAATAAATTCTTGAATAGAGGTTACTTTATGATCAATAAATAGTTTTTCACCCTTAATATCGCGAGTAAAACCTCGAATACGGTAGTCCAAGGTAATAATGTCAGCAGCAAGCGAGTCGATTAGAAAGTTGATCGATTTCAGTGGCGAAATTACCCCACAGGTAGAAATTTCAAAATCTACTCTTAATGTAGAAATACCATTCGTGGGATGTGTTTCAGGATAAGTATGAACACAAACATGGCTTTTATCTAAATGGGCAAGCACAGTCTTAGCGGTTGTTTGGCTGTTATTGCTATTGGTTTCTGTATTGCTAACATCCGCTATCAACAAAGTAACACTGGTACCCTGTGGTTCATAATCTTGACAAGCGATGTTTAATACTTCAGCACCAATGATTTTGCACAAGTTAACTAATAACTGGGTAAGTTGATCAGCACTAAAATGTTGATCAACAAATTTTTGATACAGTAACTGTTGACTCGTGCTGTCAGCATAATTAATGAAGTAGGCTGAACAAGCAAAATTTTTAGTTAAGTTGTTAAAACCATGTAATTTTAATTTTGACTTGATCAAAGTCGGTGTCCGAAATTTAAAGTTTGCATAACCATATGCTTAGGTCACCTCAAAATGCATTTTGAGGTGTTATGAATAAAATGGCAGTAAGGAGGAAATTAATTGCTAAGGTTTGCATTTATTTCAGTATCAAATAGGTTTTTGATTAATCCGGCAAACTCAGTGATAAAAATATGTTGCTCTGCGTTAACGGGATTATTGATAACCCCTGATAAAATTTCTTCAAGATCATACAGTATGGCATCAACTTCACGAATAATTGTATTGCGTTGATTAAACGTTAAGGTATCGTTTTGGCTACAAACACTAATGATTTGTTCACTTAATTGTTGTTCTATTACTTCAATTATCGAGGCATTGTTGGTGGTAGACGTTGTGACACCTTCAAATAAACTGAGGTGTTCAGTTAAATAGCCAATTATATGTATATAACCGTCAGTATCAGTAACCATAAAATTTAATCCACTTGTGTTTTTAAAAGAAAATTTTTAAAACGGTTAGCAAAAAATATACATTACATTGTACTCGTTCGCATTGATTAATCAAAAAGCTTAATAAAATTATTGATCATCACTGCTTATGTTTACAAATTCGCTTAATTGCAGTGTTAAATGCTCAAAGAATTCAAGTGCTGGGTTATTACTGATTAATTGCGATAACTCATTGCCGACTGCGGTGAATTTATAAAAATTAATACTAATGTCTTTGATTTTATAGCTTAATGTTACTGCTTTGCCATTATAATCAAAAAATAAACGGGTATTTTTTGTTAAAGCACGGGTTTCAGCCTCTTGTATAAAAATTAAATTGTTCTCGGCGAGTGCAAGTAGGTCACTGTAGTTAAGTCCGAATTCAGCGAGATTAATACGCTTTTGTTTTTGGCCAAAAAACAACGACAATACGTTTGGTTTTTGATAAGCACCAGAAATAAT
>CAZVPC010000036.1:7361-10846 GCA_964629005.1 uncultured Pseudoalteromonadaceae bacterium
TTTGGCCAAAAAACAACGACAATACGTTTGGTTTTTGATAAGCACCAGAAATAATGCGCATATTGGTCGATGCGTTATCACGCACTGATAGCGAGCGAGCTTTAGCGAGTTGCTTAGCATCACTAATACTCATTTCTTTAAAAACTTTGAGTGCTTTTAATGAAAAAGATCCTGGCCGCGCTAATTCTCCAGCAAGAATTTTAGCCCATAATTCCTGCATACTACTATTGCTAATATTTTCGGCCAAAAGAATAAAATTATTAAACCAATCGGCATCAGCGCGATCAGCAACTTCATTTTTAGAACTATAACTTAGCGCCTTGTAGATAATCATTTCTAAATTTTTTTGACGACGTATCTTGTTTTTTTGTTCGTATTTTTCAACTCGCTCCAGCACGGGGAATTGCTTTTCTGGTGCAACTAAAGCGCCCTCTAAGGCAAATTGTTTAGCCAAGGTGATTAATTGCCGCTGGGTTGAGGTATCACTGACTGACTTTTTGGCGGCATTTTTTTGTATTGCCTCAGCACCAACGATCACACTGTCTTTTGGGTCAACAGTTACTACCGAAATGTTTTTATTGTTATTTGCTGTCATTAAGCGTTGCCTTAAAATATTCCATCGCTATGGTTACGATACTTGATCAACAAAAGTACTGCAATATTTTGAGGGTAGATAACTTTTAATAAAGAATTGGTTAAAATTTATGCGATCAAATAATAATAGTTTCACTTTTTAGTTTGACGACTATAATTAGTACGATTATTGTAAAATTTTAGTTAAGATAGGCTTTGTTTCGTAATACGGTTGTGTTGTTTTTAATTGATTGATTGTAAAAATATTTTGTAGGAGGGGATTTATCCCTGAAAAGTTCTCGGTTCAGGATATTAGTTCCAGCCATAACTTAGATTTTACCTCCTTGGAGGCAAAACCTTACCTATAATTACGTATTATTAACAACCATAAAGTACAACAGAGCCTTAAAATGATATTGTTGGTATTAATCACTAGTTTAAGTTGAATAATAGGATGTCGACTTTTATTATGTAAATATAAAAACAATTACCAGTTAAGAAAAGTATGACAATAGTCGTATTTGATTAATTACCTGATAATAATTGAGGACGGCATGCAGGCTACTGAAAATTCAAATGATGATTTTTTATTTATAGATGATAGCGACGATGAAGAAATTCTGGCAGATGCGACTATAGGTACATGGAAAGTTTTAATTGTTGATGATGATCCTGAAATTCACTCTGTTACACAACTTGCTTTGTCTGATCTTATTGTTTTAGGTCGCCATTTAGAATATTTACATGCTTATTCTGGCGCAGATGCCTGCAAAATTGTTGCACAGCATAGTGATATTGTGGTGGTGTTGCTTGATGTGGTTATGGAAACCGATGATGCGGGTTTAAAAGTTGTTAAATATATCCGTGAAGATTTGAACCGACAAGATATTCGCATCGTTCTTCGAACCGGACAACCAGGTTACGCGCCAGAAGAAAGTGTTATTAAAGATTATGATATTAATGATTATAAAACCAAAACTGAATTAACACGTCGAAAATTAGTCACCACGGTTTTTGCTGCCATTAGATCTTATCAACAAATTGAAACGGTTAATCAAAGCCGTTTGGGTTTAGAACAAATTGTAAGCGCGGCGGCTGAATTATTAGAACAGCAAACTGTGCATGGTTTTGCTGGTGGTGTTTTACAACAATTAAATCATTTGGTTGGTAATGCTGTTATCAGTACTTTTTGCGCACGAGGTCAAGGAATACTGGATGATGTTGATGATTTAAGTTTTTATATTTTAGCTCAAACGGGCTTGTCGACAATATTAGTTGATCAAAAACTAAGTACTTTAAAAAACGATCATGCTAATCAAATGATCAGTACGTGCTATTCTCGAAAACGTCATGATTTTTTATCAAAAAATATCACTCTATATCTTGCTAATGGCAGTTATCGCGCTGTCATTTATATGGAATTAGCACAAGAATTATCAGCAATAAAACGTCAATTGGTTGAAGTGTTTTTAACTAATGTTGCAATTGGTTATGAAAATGTACATCTTTTTCATAAGCTTAGAAATGCTGCTTACAAAGATGTTTTAACTGAACTGCCGAATCGTTTAGCTTTTTTGCAGTCATTAGATAAATTTTCAAAAGCAGCCGGTCAAAATACGGTTGCAGCACTGATTGACATAAATCATTTCAGTGATATTAATGATGGTTTGGGTCAAGATATTGGTAATCAGCTCTTGGTAGCCGTTGCCCATCGGCTTGTTAGTTTAAGTAAAGAGATTAAAGTTGCCCGCATTGGTGCTGACGTTTTTGGCTTACTTGGCTCAAGTGAAATAATTAATCCTAAAACATTAGCCGCTTTATTCGAATTTCCTTTTGAAGCGGGTGAGCAACATCTGTTGATGAATGCTTGCTTTGGTTTGTGTAGCAAAGAGCAAGCGGGAGCCGAAGGGAAAAAAGTTTTAAACCAAATTAATATAGCGCTTAATTTAGCGAAAAAAGAACGACAAAATAGTGCCGTTTTTTACGAACAAGCAATGGAAGATAAAACGCTGTGGCGATTAGGTATGATCCGCCAATTGCGCACTGATTTTGCAGATAACCGTTTAGAGCTTTGGTATCAACCACAATTAAGTTTATCTACAGGAAAAGTTAACGGTGCTGAGGCTTTATTAAGGTGGCGCACCGCCGATGGTAGTTTTATTTCCCCTACTGTTTTTATTCCATTAGCAGAATACTCTGGCTTAATTATTGAAATTGGTGATTGGGTTATTGATCAAGCTTGTATGCAGGTTAAATTACTAGAGCAGCAAGGTTTTGATCAAGTGACTATTTCAGTTAATGTTTCTATTCCGCAATTTAGACGCGGTAAATTTGTTGAAAGCATTATTGAAAAAGTTCAACAACATCAAGTAACCCCGAGTAAATTAGAGCTAGAAATTACTGAAAATATTTTAATGGATGATCCACAACTGGTGATTGATGCCTTAGTTAAATTGAAAAAAGAAGGTTTGCGCATTGCACTTGACGATTTTGGTACCGGATATTCGTCATTAAGTTACCTGCAACAGTTGCCACTAGATCGGATCAAAGTTGATCGTGCTTTTGTCACTAATATTGCCAAACCCGGACAGTCAATCATTGCCGATACTATTATTAATTTAGGTAAACAGATGAATTTAAATGTGATTGCTGAAGGTATTGAAGAAGCGCCTCAACAAATTCACCTTAAAGCACAAGGATGCCATGATGTACAAGGTTTCTTCTACGCCAAACCGATGCCCATCGATGAATTTGTTCAGTATTTAAAAGACAATAATTAACATGCCTATGCAGATGATTCAGGATTGATATGTAGGTCGCTGCTTGCCTCGACAAAAGGCATTAAAAGAGCTACGACCAAATAGCCACAAACCAAGTGAAGCGCAATGGCTGAAATAAATTAATCCTGACTA
>CAZVPC010000036.1:10946-13438 GCA_964629005.1 uncultured Pseudoalteromonadaceae bacterium
CAAATAGCCACAAACCAAGTGAAGCGCAATGGCTGAAATAAATTAATCCTGACTATGCATTTGATTGGATTGAATTATCTTTACTCGGTACAAAGCCAGCTAATATCAAAGAACAAACGGCAAAACTAGCAACAATATAAAAAACCCATGAATAATTAACCACCCAAATCATGCCAAGTAAAACAGGAATAAATATCGCGGCAATATGGTTTATTGAAAAACTCACACCCGCACTAGCGGCTAGATCTTCAGGTAGAGCAATTTTTTGAAAATAAGATTTTACCGCGATTGCTAACGCAAAAAATAAGTGATCAATAACATATAAACCTGCCGCAATATGAGCGTTTTTAACTAAAGCATAAGCAGTAAATAAAATGATTAAACCAATATATTCAATTCGTAATACTTTTTTTTCGCCGAATATACCGATCAATTTACCTATTTTAGCGGCGAATAACCAATTAAAAACATAGTTAATTAAAAATAATGCGCTAATGCCAGCTACGCTGTAGTGAAATTTTTCAACCATCAAAAAGCCAGCAAATACGACAAAAATTTGTCGTCGCGCACCACTAAAAAATGTTAGTGCATAAAAGAGCCAATAACGTTTACGCATAATTAATTTTTTAGTTTGTTCAACCGGAGCCGGAAATTGTTTAAATAACAACGCAATAATTAAGGTAGCCAGCAAGCCAAGTAGGCCAAACAATAAGTAGGTTGCCTGATAAGACCATGAAAATTGTTTCATTAATAACCAAACAAGGCTAAATGCCAGTAACGATGCGACTGATTTAATCGATAGCATTTTCCCTAAAAAATAGGGCGTATTATCCTTACTGATCCATTGTAGTGTTAATGACTGGCTCATGGTTTCAAAATAATGAAAACCGGTCGACATTAACATAGTGGTTAAATATAAACCGACAGTGCTAGGAAAATAACCAGTGATGGCAACACCAACACAAGTTAGCGCTAAGGCAATTAAGGCAAAGCTTTGCTCTTTTAAAAACAGCAAAACATAAATCGCAGTAAAGGCTAAAAAGCCCGGAATTTCACGTAAACTTTGCAAGACACCAATTTCTTTACCGGTAAACGCAGCATTTTCAATGACAAAATTATTAAGCAACACCATCCAAACAGAAAAGACCAGAGGCATAATAAATGCCATACTTAATAATAAGTGTTCAGGCTTGTTGTGTGAATTGAGATATTTTTTTATAAACGACATGAGCAGTAACTATTGATTATTTTTATAACCAATATTGTACGCTAAATTGTGCCAATGGCTTTAAGATTTTGTTAGAATGATCACAAATTTCAGGAGATTATTTTCATGGCTAGTTATGTTGTCGGGCACAAGATCCCCGATTCAGATTCCATTGTTGGTGCTATTGCACTAGCGTACTTAAAAAATCAAATTGGCGAAGCCGTTATTGCGGCACGTTTAGGTGAGCCATCGCCAGAAACACAATTCATTTTAGATAAATTTGGCTTTGAAGCGCCGATACTCAAAACCAGTTATGCAGGTGAAGGTGTTTATATTGTTGATCATTCAGACATTGAGTTAGCACCTGATGATATTGCGCAGGCAACTATTTTAGGTATTATTGATCATCATAAATTAGGTGACTTAACTACCTCAACACCGCTTGAGTGCTGGATAAGACCAGTAGGCTGTACTAATACTATTATCAAAATGATGTACGATTTTCATCAAGTTAGCATTCCTAAAAATATTGCGGGCATGATGATGTGCGCCATTTTAAGTGACACGGTTATTTTTAAATCACCTACTTGCACTACCGCTGATATCAAATGTGTTGAAGCTTTAGCTGAAATTGCAGCAATTGACGATGCTAAAGCGTTAGGCATGGAAATGTTTTTAGTTAAATCAGCTGTAGCAGGCACGCCAATTCGTGATTTAGTTAAGCGTGATTTTAAAGACTTTAATATGAATGGTAATAAAGTAGGCATTGGTCAGCTTGAAGTCGTAGATCTAGCTGTTTTTGATGACATAAAAGCTGAATTAGCTAATGATCTTGTTGCTTTAAAACAAGAAGGACAACGTCACAGTGTGTTGTTATTATTAACCGATATAATGAAAGAAGGCTCGGAGTTACTCATTGTTAGTGATGATGATGCTTTAACTGAAAAAGCGTTTGGTCAAACGAGTGTTGATGGCAAAACATGGCTTGACGGCGTTTTAAGTCGCAAAAAGCAAGTAGTGCCACCTCTACAAGCCATTTTTGCCTAAAGGGATTTAGGTACTTAGGTTTTGTCTGGAACATAAAACCTGTGCCTAAAGGGATTTAGGTACTTAGGTTTTGTCTGGAACATAAAACCTGTGCCTAAAGGGATTATTCGTAGGCGGGGTTTCAACCGTGCTTTTGGTAGGCGGGGTTTCAACCGCGCTTTTGGTAGGCGGGGTTTCAACCGTGCTTTTGGTAGGCGGGGTTTCAACCGTGCTTTTGGTAGGCGGGGTTTCAACCGTG
>CAZVPC010000036.1:13700-18478 GCA_964629005.1 uncultured Pseudoalteromonadaceae bacterium
TAGGCGGGGTTTCAACCGCGCTTCAAGCTACCTAATTTATCCTTCAAACAACCGATTCAAACATGTGTTTAAATAAATTTGCATTCTATGTATTTTTAAAGCAAACTCCATGGTCTATTATTAGGTAACTAATATTACGTGATGATACGTGATAGTTACGAGGCAGGTTCACGAAACTCAACTAGATTGTTTTATAAACCGCTGCAAAAACAGCTTTATTTTAGTTGAGTGTTTTCCCATCAATCGACACTAGATCATAATGAAGGAGAGTCGGCATGATATATCAAGGCAACAGCCTTTCAGCCCAGTTATTGGACGATGGTATTGTAGAGTTTAAATACGATGCCCAAGGTTCAGTTAACAAATTCGATCAACAAACATTTACAGAATTCGCCGCCGCTATTGAAGCAATCAATAATTGCAACGATGCTAAAGGTGTTATGGTTACCTCGGGTAAATCAACGTTTATTGTGGGTGCTGATATTACTGAATTCGAAGAAACCTTTAAAAAACCCGAAGCAGAACTAATACCGTGGATAAAAAATGCCACCGATACTTTTGATGCATTTGAAGATATTCAATTACCCACCATAGCCGTTATTAATGGTTTTGCTTTAGGCGGTGGTTGTGAAATGATTTTAGCGTGTGACTACCGTGTTGCTGATAGCACGGCGGGCATTGGTTTACCTGAAGTCAAGTTAGGTTTAATGCCAGGCTTTGGTGGTACAGTACGTTTACCTCGGGTGATCGGTGCCGATAACGCCATTGAATGGATCTCTACTGGTAGAGTTAATAAAGCGGCACAAGCGTTAGCAGTTGGTGCTATTGATGCTGTAGTTGAGCCGATAAATTTGCGCGCTGCAGCAATTAGCATGTTAAAACAAGCGATTGCAGGGGATTTAAATTGGCAAGCTAAGCGTCAACCAAAACTTGAACCCTTAAGGTTAAGCAAGTTAGAAAATATTATGACCTTTTCAACGTGTAAAGGTATGATCGCCGCAAAAGCGGGCAAACATTATCCAGCGCCTATGGTGATGGTCAATACTATTGAAGCGGCAGCAGGGTTAGATCGTGCTGGCGCAATGGCGGCTGAAAACGCAGGTTTTGCAAAACTAGCGAAAACTGATGCGGCCACGGCACAAACTGGTTTGTTTATGGCAGATCAAGTTATTAAAGGTAAAGCTAAAAAAGCCGCTAAACAAGCAACTAAAGCGGTTAACAAAGCGGCTGTATTAGGTGCCGGTATTATGGGTGGTGGTATTGCTTATCAGTCAGCCTATAAAGGCACGCCGATTGTAATGAAAGATATTAATGATCAAGCACTTGATTTAGGTTTGTCTACTGCTGCGGGTATTCTAACCAAGCAAGTTGAACGTGGTCGGATGAATGCTAAGAAAATGGCAGGTGTTTTAAATAATATCACGCCAAGCTTGAGCTACGACAGTGTTAAAGACGTTGATATTGTCGTTGAAGCGGTGGTTGAAAACCCTAAAGTAAAAGGCATGGTGTTAGCCGAAGTTGAAGGTGTACTTAGCGACGATGCTATTTTAACTTCGAATACTTCAACGATTTCTATTGATTTATTAGCGCAAAGTGTAAAACGGCCACAAAATTTCTGTGGCATGCATTTCTTTAATCCGGTGCATAAAATGCCGTTGGTTGAAGTTATTCGTGGTAAAGATACCTCAGATGAAACGGTTGCTGCTGTGGTTGCTTATGCCGCCAAAATGGGTAAATCACCGATTGTTGTTAACGACTGTCCCGGTTTTTATGTTAATCGAGTTTTATTCCCTTACTTTGCCGGTTTCAGTCAACTAATGATCGAAGGTGCTGATTTTGTAGGTGTTGATAAAGTAATGGAAAAACAATTTGGTTGGCCAATGGGTCCAGCATTGTTACTTGATGTGGTGGGTATTGATACTGCCGATCATTGTACTGATGTAATGTCGGCTGGCTTTCCAACACGAATGAAAAAATTAGAAAACGATCCGGTTAGCTCACTCTATACCGACAATCGTTTTGGTCAGAAAAACGGTAAAGGTTTTTATGATCACGGTAAAGACAAACGCGGTCGTCCAACTAAAGTTGCCGCTGAACGTGCTTTAGAATTATTGGCTGCAACCTGTAGCGACAAAAAAGATTTTAGTGCGGAAGAAATTATCGCCCGTTTAATGATCCCATTAGTGAATGAAGTGGTGCGTTGTTTAGAAGAAGGTGTGGTTGCTTCGGCTGCTGAAGCTGATATGGGCTTAATTTACGGTTTAGGTTTTCCTCCCTTTAGAGGCGGTCCAATTCGCTATTTAGAAACGTTAGGATTAACCAATTTTATTGAAATGGCTGATAAATATGCCTATTTAGGTGAAATTTATCAAGTAACTGATGGTTTGCGCGAAATGGCGCAAGCAGGTGGATCTTATTTCAAAACAAATGTTGCCAGTAACGTAGCCAAAGCTTAGGAGAACATCATGAAAGAAGTCGTCGTTATCGATTGTATTCGTACGCCAATGGGGCGTTCAAAAGCCGGTGTTTTTCGTAATACTCGTGCTGAAACTTTATCTGCACACTTAATGCAACAGCTTTTAGTGCGTAATCCGGCACTTGATCCGAGTGAAATTGAAGACATTATTTGGGGTTGTGTTAAGCAAACTAAAGAACAAGGTTTTAATATTGCCCGTAATGCGCAATTACTTACCGATATTCCTAAATCGGTGGGTGCGGTTACCGTTAACCGTTTATGTGGTTCTTCAATGCAAGCGTTGCACAATGCCACCGTGAATATTATGGCCGGTCAAGGAGATATTTATCTGGTTGGTGGTGTAGAGCATATGGGCCACGTTCCTATGACTCACGGCATTGATTTTGACCCACATTTAAGCCATCACATTGCTCGTGCCTCGGGTAATATGGGCTTAACGGCTGAATTGTTAGGTAAGCAGTTTGGCATTAGTCGCGAAATGCAAGATGCTTTTGGCGCGCGTTCTCATCAACGTGCTTATCAAGCTCGACTTGAAGGTCGCTGGGATAACGAAATTGTTGCCACCCAAGGTCATGATGCCATAGGCGCAATGTCGTTAATTAAGCATGATGAAGTGGTTCGTCCGGAAACAACTCCAGAAACTTTGGCGGGGTTGCGTCCTGTTTTTGATCCGGTAAATGGTACGGTAACAGCGGGAACCTCCTCGGCATTATCTGACGGTGCCTCGGCAATGTTATTAATGTCGGCTGATAGAGCCAAAGAATTGGGTTTAACGCCTCGTGCTAAGATTCGAGGTATGGGGGTTTCTGGTTGCGATCCTGCTACTATGGGTTACGGGCCAGTTCCGGCTACCAAAAAAGCATTAAAACGCGCTGGTTTAACGATAGCTGATATTGAATTAGCTGAATTTAATGAAGCGTTTGCCGCACAAGCATTATCTTGTGTGAAAGAGTTTGGCTTAATGGACAAAATGGATGACATGATCAACTTAAATGGTGGTGCTATTGCATTAGGTCATCCGTTAGGTTGTTCAGGTACACGTATTTCAGGCACGTTAATTAACTTAATGGAAGGTCAAGACGTTAATATTGGCCTAGCAACTATGTGTATTGGGTTAGGTCAAGGTATAGCAACTGTCTTTGAAAGAGTGTAATTAAACCGTTCTCTTTGCTAATTAGCGCTTATACTGCGTTGAAAGTACTCATTGACTAGCGTCAACTCCGTGCTTCCGCCTTGTCTAAACACTAATTATCTTTGAGAACCGTGTTAATTCAATTGAACTGAAATTCTTCATTAGCATCGTTGCAAGTGCTATTAAAGTTTTCATCTTCAAACTTACTATTCTTTAACGTTGTAATAAAAACCCAGCAATTTTTGTTGGGTTTTATTTTATTGAGACTAATAGCTGTAGGTTGCCCCGAGCGGAGCGAGGCACAACAAATTAATTTTTAAACAAGTGAATAACTATCATCATTGCACCACTAATGGCAAGCTCTGTGGTAACGCCCTTACCGTTTTTCCATGGAATTTGTTTAAATTGTGCGGGAGGAATAATAGTGAGCATAATCCAGTTCGTATTGTTGTATATACCAAAAAAAGTATAACACTGTTGCTGAAATATAATGTAGATCGGCGCATAATAATTTTAAACACAGCACTCAGATATTTTCGGGAAAACAAACAGTATGGCAATTAATTCATCAACTTTACTGCAACAATTATTTGGTTTTTCTGATTTTCGCAAGGGTCAACAAAGCGTTATTGATACTATTTTAGCAGGGCGTAGTGCTGCGGCTATTTTTCCCACTGGCTCGGGTAAATCATTATGTTATCAATTGCCAGCTACGCAACTGCCACATTTAACCTTGGTTGTTTCGCCGCTGCTGGCGTTAATGCAAGATCAGCTTGAGTTTTTAAGCAGCAAAGGCATTAGTGCGGCGAGTATTGATTCAATGCAAACGCGCGAGCAAAGTGTTGCGGTGATGAATGGGGTGCGCCGTAGTGAGATAAAAATATTAATGATCTCGGTAGAGCGTTTGAATAACGAACGTTTTCGGCAGTTTTTGTCACAAATCACCATTTCATTGCTCGTGGTTGATGAAGCGCATTGTATTTCAGAATGGGGACATAATTTTCGTCCTGATTATTTAAAACTGCCACAATATCAACAAGCGTTTAATATTGCGCAAGTTTTGCTCTTAACGGCAACAGCAACGAGTAAAGTTGTTGCTGATATGGGCAGTAAATTTGCGATTAATGAGCAAGATATTACTCTCACTGGTTTTTATCGTGATAATTTACA
>CAZVPC010000037.1:0-2707 GCA_964629005.1 uncultured Pseudoalteromonadaceae bacterium
GATTAGCAGCAAATTTGATCCTGCACTGTGGTGAAAACATGAGTACAAAAATAAAGTTAGTGGTTATAGGTAATGGTCCTGTTGGTCATAAATTTTTAGAATCGTTAGTCGATAGCGGCAAAAGCGAACAATATCAAGTTACCGTTTTTGGCGAAGAGCCACTGCCCGCTTACGATCGAGTGCATTTAACTAATTGGTTTAAAAGCCAAGATGTTAGCGCTATTAATATGGTTAGCGAAGGCTTTTATGAAAATAATAATTTCACCCTACACACGGGCGACAAAGTTACTAACATTGATCGCTTTAAACGTATAGTTAGCTCTAAAAATGGTATTGCAGTTAGCTACGACAAAATTATTCTCGCCACAGGTTCTTTCCCCTTTGTACCTCCTGTTCCCGGACATCAACGTGATAATATTTTTGTTTATCGTACCATTGACGATTTAGAGAAAATTACTGCTGCCGCTAAAACCAGCAAAATTGGTGCGGTTATTGGTGGCGGTTTACTTGGTTTGGAAGCGGCCAAAGCGCTAAAAGATTTAGATCTCGAAACCCATGTCGTTGAATTTGCACCACGCTTAATGGCGGTACAAATTGATGATGGCGGCGGACAAATGCTGCGTAAAAAAATTCAAGACTTAGGCGTTAGCGTACATACGCAAAAAAACACCCAAAACATTGGTGATGGCGATAATGCCGTACATAAAATGAGCTTTGCCGACGGTGCAGAACTAGAAACCGATATCATTGTTTTTTCTGCCGGTATTCGACCACGCGACGAATTGGCTCGCCAAGCAGGTTTAGGCATGGGCGCTCGTGGCGGCGTGGCGATCAATAATCATTGTTTAAGCTCAGATCAAGATATTTACGCCATTGGTGAAGTAGCCTTATGGGATAATAAAATTTACGGCCTAATTGCCCCTGGCAATGCTATGGCGCAAGCGGCGGTTGATCATTTAACTCAAACGGGTAACAGTGAATTTACTGGTGCTGATATGAGCACCAAATTAAAATTAATGGGTGTCGATGTAGCCTCTATTGGTGACGCGCATGGCACTACTCCTGATTGCCGCAGTTATACCTATGTTAACGATCGTGAAGAAGTCTATAAAAAAATTGTTGTCAGCCATGATGACAAGCATTTACTTGGTGCCGTTTTAATTGGTGATGCCGCAGAATATGGCTCATTATTACAATTTATGCTCAATAAAATGGAGTTACCAAATGAACCTGAAGGCCTAATTCTGCCAAGTTTAGATGGTTCTTCATCAGGTATTGGCGTTGACGCATTACCCGATTCTGCGGTGTTATGCTCATGCATGAATGTCAGCAAGGCTGATGTGATCAACGCCGTACAAGCAGCGGGTGCTACAGATATGGCAGCCATTAAATCTTGCACCAAAGCCGCTACAGGTTGTGGTGGTTGTGCCGCCTTAATCACGCAAGTATTAAATAACGAACTAGAAAAACAAGGCGTTGAGGTTAATACCGACCTTTGTCAACATTTTGCTTATACACGTCAAGATTTATACAACATTATTCGTGTTGAAAAAATCAAAAACTTTGACGATTTAATCACTAAACACGGTACTGGCTTAGGCTGCGAACTTTGTAAGCCTACCGCTGCTTCTATATTCGCATCCTGTTGGAACGAGCATGTTATCAATAATAAATTACACGGCTTGCAAGACACTAACGATTATTACCTCGGCAATATGCAAAAAGATGGTACTTATTCAGTAGTACCGCGTGTTGCGGGTGGTGAAATAACCCCAGAAAAATTAATCGTGCTGGGTGAAGTGGCAAAAAAATACAACTTGTATACTAAGATCACTGGCGGCCAACGGGTTGATTTATTTGGCGCACGCTCAGAGCAATTACCCGCGATTTGGCAAGCTTTAGTTGCCGCAGGTTTCGAAACAGGTCACGCCTATGGTAAATCACTGCGCACGGTTAAATCGTGTGTCGGCTCTACTTGGTGCCGATACGGCGTACAAGACTCCATGGCAATGGCGATATTATTAGAAAACCGCTACAAAGGTTTACGTTCACCACATAAATTAAAAATGGCAGTTTCAGGCTGTACCCGTGAATGCGCCGAAGCACAAAGTAAAGACGTTGGCATTATCGCCAGCGAAAACGGTTGGAATATCTATGTTTGTGGCAATGGCGGCATGAAACCTCGCCATGGTGATTTATTCGCCACCGATCTTGATGATGTTACCTTGATCAAGTATATCGATCGCTTGTTTATGTTTTATATCCGCACCGCTGATCGTCTACAACGTACCTCAGTATGGATGGACAACATGCAAGGTGGTTTAGAATACTTAAAAGCGGTGATCATCGACGATAAATTAGGCTTAAATACAGAACTAGAGCAAGAGATGTCAACGATAATTGAGTCTTATCAATGTGAATGGAAAACCACCATTGAAGATAGCGAAAAACTCAAACGTTTTAGCCACTTTGTTAATAGCAAAGCGCAAGACGACAACATTATTTTTACCACTGAACGCCAGCAAATTCGTCCTGCACTGGCTAGAGAAAAATTAGCAGTAGAGGTTAATTAAATGACACCATCTTTAATGAAGAAATCATTTTCTAATGAGCAAGAATCTGTAATAACCACATGGCTTGATATTTGTACACTCGATGATATTTTACCGAATATGGGTTGTTGTGCCTTAGTGAGTACTCAACAAGG
>CAZVPC010000037.1:2807-18380 GCA_964629005.1 uncultured Pseudoalteromonadaceae bacterium
AACAAGGCACTAAGCAAAGTAAAAAGCAAATTGCTATTTTCAGGATTGTTTTATCAACAGGTGAAGAGCAACTTTATGCGCTCGATAATTATTGTCCGTTTAGTCAGGCAAATATTATTTCTCGGGGAATCATTGGCAGTATAGATGATAAAGTGGTGGTTGCTTCCCCTTTATATAAGCAGCATTTTAATCTTGTTAACGGACAATGTTTTGAAGATGAAAGCGTTATCCTTAACATTTATCCGGTACGTCTTAGTGGCAATACGGTACAACTTGCCGTCTTATAAGAAAGAGCATAAGGAAAAACAGAATGAATTATAACTATTACACTGCCGATGTGTTTACCGAACAAGCTTTTAATGGCGTACCTATTCCAGTATTTACTGATGCCCGTGGTTTAAGCGACCGCCAAATGCAGCAACTTGCTGAAGAATTAAGTACTTCAAGTACTGTTTTTTTGTTTCCCGAGAAAAATAACGAACATAAGGTTCGCGTTTTTTCACCACAAAAAGAGCTTGCTACTAGCATTCATACCATTTTAGCCGCCAGTTTCGTATTAGCTGAAACAGGTGCCGTTGCACTTAACGATAAACACACGCTTATTGCTTTATCATCAAACTTTGCTGAAAATCAACAAGAGATTAATACCTATGTCAGTAAAAACAGTGCGGGTACTGCCGGTTTAGTACAACAAACCTATAATACGCATGCCGCTATTGATCATTACACGCCAACCCATGAAGAATTAGCAGCAATGTTATCGCTTAGTCCGGCCGATATTGGCTTTGATCATTATAAGCCGTTGATCGTTTCTTGCGGTGTGCCCTATTTAATTGTACCTATAATGTCTTATACCGCTATTCGTGAAGCTAAATTTAATGAAGCGCCATGGAGCAATTCTTCTGCGCCAAGCTCGCTCGCGCAAGAAATTTTATTGTTTGCTTATAATACCGATGATAATCCAGCTGACTTTCATGCGCGTTTATTAGGTCCTGCCATTAGTCACCATGAAGATCCACCGATTGGTGGCGCTATTGCTGCTTTTGCTAACCATATTTGTAGCCATGAACATATTCAAGCAGGTACGCACATCTTTGGCATTCAACGTGGTGCTAATAACGCACGTAAAAGTTTGTTTCTGGTTGAAATGGATAACAAGCAAACGGGTGACTTAACCATTCGTGTTGGGGGAAATGCGGTATTAATGAGTGAGGCTACCATTCACTGTTCCCACACGGAGCATGAGAACGAGATGGAGCCGCTATAATCCTAATAAGTTGCTTTATTGGAGGTGGCTTTTTTACGCTGTTTGCAGCAACAATACAATTGTCACCCTATCCTTTGACCCAGATCAAGTTAATGTATACCGCCTATTCACAAGCTTGATATATATCAAACTCTGTTATAATACATAGTCTAAAATTAGCGCATTAAAACATAAATCATTTAAATAGAGTATGACTAAGGAAACATCAATGAAAAAATTCTCAAATAAAGCTCTCATACCGTTAATGGCAGCTATCGTTTTAGCACCAAGCGCATTCGCTACTGAGTCAGCGGTGACATCGGGCGTTAAAAATGCACTAGCCCAGAGCAAAGTAAACTTAAGCTTTCGTGGTCGTTACGAAGGGGTAAATCAAGACGGTAAAGACAGCGCAGATGCTTTAACCGTTAGAAGTCGTTTCACCTTAACCACGGGGTCTTACAATAATTTTTCATTTGTTGGCGAAGTCGATAACATTAGTGCTTTCGTTGACAACTATAATGACCTTGGGGTTAATTATGTTGGTAATGAAGCCGTTATTGCAGATGCTGAAGTGACTGATGTTAACCAAGCTTATTTAAACTATAAAATGGGCGATTTAAATATCAAAGCGGGTCGTCAACGCATTAATCACGACTCGCAACGTTTCATTGGTGGTGTTGGCTGGCGTCAAAATGAACAAACGTATGACGGTTATCGTTTTCAATATCAAGCGACCGATAAATTAAACCTTGATTACACCTATGTTTATAATGTTAATCGTATTTTTGGTCCTGACAGCAAAAAAGCAGGTGATTTAGCCGGTAATCTTCACCTTTTCAATGGCGGTTACAACTTTAACAAACAGCATAAACTAAAAGCCTTCGCTTATATTTTAGATTTTGATAAGGCGGCTGCATTTTCTACCAGTACTTATGGGTTTTTATACAAAGGTGATTTTGGTGGCGTAAACATTCTTGCTAGTTACGCAACGCAAAGTGATATTGGTAACAATCCTAAAAGCTTTACTGCTAACTATTATAACCTTGAAGCAGCAACAAAACTGGGTTCGGTCACGCTAAAAGCAGGTGTTGAAATGTTAGGTAGTGATAATGGCGTAGCCTTTGCCACACCGCTGGCTACATTACATGCATGGAATGGTTTTGCCGATCAATTTTTAGGGACTCCGGCACAAGGTCTTGAAGACATTTATTTAACCGCTGTAACAAAAGTTAGTGGTGTTAAATTAATTGCAACCTACCATGATTTTAACTCCGACGTAGATAACATTAATTATGGTTCTGAACTTGATTTAGTGGCTAAATATAAAGTGAACAAAAGCTATAGCCTATTGGCTAAATATGCGAACTACAATGCTGATCAATATAAAGTTAATACTGATAAATTATGGTTAATGATCACCGCTAAGTTCTAAATAGCGTATCATTAATATGTCTGAATTAGAGCAAAAGGCTGCTACACATTAGTCTTTTGCTTTTTTGTTTGTGCAAAAAAATTTTAAAACCTTTAAAATAGCCGTATTTTTGCATAAAAGGTGTATGCTCTTGCTATTGATGATCGACAACTATGATTCATTTACTTTTAACTTAGTACATTATTTTCAGGCACTTGGACAGAAAGTTTTAGTACGTCGTAATGATCAGCTCACCTTATCAGAAATTACCACGCTAGCACCACAATATATCGTTATTTCACCGGGTCCTTGCGCACCTAATAATGCCGGATTATCGTTAGCGGTCATCGAACAATTCGCTGGCAAAACCCCTATTTTAGGGGTCTGTTTAGGCCATCAATGCATCGGACAATATTTGGGTGCAACCATCACCACAGCCGATAAAATTATGCACGGTAAAACCAGTATGATCACTCACTGTAATAAAGGCTTATTTCGTAATTTAAACAATCCATTACAAGTAACTCGTTATCATTCACTCATTATTGAACCGGCCACACTACCTAACGATATTGAAATCACGGCTTGGACAAGTTCAGTCAACCATAAACTGGCGGAAACATTTAATGAAGTGATGGCAATAAAACATAAAACGTTGCCCTTAGTTGGTGTGCAATTCCATCCTGAATCAATATTAACGGAACAAGGCCAGCAGTTATTACAAAATTTTTTAAGCGAATACCAAAATACTGTAAATAACTAATAGGCTTATGCGTAGCAAACCTATAGTATTAATAATTTATGATCAGCTGCTAATATGTTTAATTAGCTTGGCGAAACTCATCCTAATCAATTAATTAAGTGAATTTTAATTTTTAATGCTTATTTTTTTAGAAAACGAAAAAACATCAAATATTTATCAACGCATGTTGGCTTTGCAAATAAGTAAGGAATTTGCCAGCAAACTGCATGGTGAAATATTTAGCTCGTTCAAACAAGATAGTGAACAAGAAAATCGTCGCCGTGAGTTATTAGCCGTTGAACAACAAGCACACCAAAACAAGATCATTGCCGAACACGGCGAACACCATTTTAAAGCGCAAATAGGTAACCAACTTTACGCCAAAATTACCGCGGTCATCAATAACGATTTTGACGATAAAGAAAAACTTTTCCATCAAATTTTACGCATTGAAGACGCTACGGCGGCAATTTTAGATATACTCGCCGTTAAAGCAGCATCGATCAGCCGGATCAAACCTTTAGTTAATTCGTTATCTTGGTTAGCAGACGATCTCATTCATTTGGTTAACAAACCCCAATATCGAAAACGCGCCGACGTACAAATACACGCTGCAAATGTCGCATTAAGTTACATCGGTTTAGATAATTTAAAACTGGTTATGCCCACCTTTATATTAAAACATTGGTTACCGCAGAGCACCTCGCCTTTTTCATTAATGAAACGTAAAATATGGAATAACAGTTTATCGATCGCTATTACCGCAAGTATTTTAGCAAAACAACAAAATCTAGATGAATTTACTGCGTTCACCGCGGGCATGTTCAGTACTTTAGGACAACTCACGGTTTGTAAAACTTATATAACCGCTTTTCATGAAATTCATGGTGAAGAAGTTCGTCTTGCTTTTAAAAACAAAGACAAACGTTTACACGATGTTTTAGTGGGCATAAAAATGTCACCTGATATTTTATTAGAACAATTTATTAAGCGTAACGCGCAAGTATCGGCTGAAATTGTTGAGCTAATGAGGTTTGAGCGCTTAGCGCTGACCGAGCCTCTATTTGATCTTGCCTATACCAGCAAATTTCAAAATATGAATACTATCGCCCAAGTGATCGTACAAGCCCAAGCTTATGTTGCCTTTAGAAACTTAGCCAAAGAAAATTTAATTGATAATGACGAGGCAAAAGTATTATTTACAACCGCCAATTTATCTCCTGCTAATATTTCTTTATTAAAAAAGAGTGATATTGACCATTTAAAACTTAAATTTAAATAATTTTTTTGCTTATTTATGGCTTTTCACTTTAACAATGATTATTTCACTAAGTCACTTAAGTAAAACTAAGTGCAGTAAAAATACCCCCTATCAGCAAGTAAAATAGTTATGCAGCTAATCTGAATAAAACCAATAAACCCTTTGTTTTTAAGGCGCTGTAGCGCATAACAGCAAGACAAAGATGTTTTTTTAAGGCATAATATCTGTCCGTTTTTTAAATAGTGGCTCAGTTCAAAAGTAAAATTTAATTACTGCTACAACCTTAATTTTTGAACGGTACTATCACTATATAGTATAAAACTTAATTATAGAGGGTAAATATAATGCCAGAGTCTTTTTCAGCAAATCCTATCAAAGCAACTCGTGAATTATTCGATGAAGTAATGGTACCTAACTATGCACCATCGGCTGTTATCCCAGTACGAGGACAAGGTTCTCATGTTTGGGATCAACAAGGGAATGAATATATTGATTTTGCTGGCGGCATCGCCGTTAACTGTTTAGGTCATTGTCATCCTAATTTAGTCTCAGCTCTTAAAGAGCAAGGTGAAAAAATTTGGCATTTATCTAACGTGATGACCAATGAACCAGCGCTACGTCTTGCTAAAAAATTAGTCGACAATACCTTTGCTGAAAAAGTTTATTTTGCCAACTCAGGTGGCGAAGCCAATGAAGCTGCGTTTAAATTAGCGCGTCGCTGGGCATTAGAAGAATACGGCGCAGAAAAAAGCCAAATTATTTCTTTCAAACAAGGTTTCCACGGTCGCACTTTCTTTACCGTTACCGTGGGTGGTCAAGCGGCTTATTCTGACGGTTTTGGCCCTAAACCTGGCGATATTGTTCATGCACAATATAACAACTTAGACAGTGTTAAAGCGCTTATCTCAGATAAAACCTGTGCGATAGTGATGGAACCATTGCAAGGTGAAGGCGGTATTATTTCACCCACTGATGAATTTGTTAAAGGCGTGCGCGAATTATGTAATGAATTTAATGCACTATTAGTCTTTGATGAAGTACAAACGGGTGTTGGCCGTTTAGGATCATTATATGCGTATATGGACTTAGGCGTTACCCCTGATATTTTAACTACCGCCAAAGCACTTGGTGGCGGTTTCCCTATCGGCGCGATGCTTACCACCACAGAGATTGCTAAACATTTAAAAATTGGTACTCATGGTAGCACTTATGGTGGTAACCCATTAGCTTGTGCGGTTGGCGAAGCCGCATTTGATACAGTGAATACTCCAGAAGTATTAAGTGGCATCAAAGCAAAAGCGGAGCTTTATCGTGCTGGCTTAAATGCTATTAACGAAAAATATGATGTTTTTAGTGAAATTCGTGGCAAAGGTTTATTAATTGGTGCGGTATTAACTGAAAAATACCAAGGTAAAGCAAAAGCCTTTTTAATGGCGGCCATGGATGCAGGTGTTATGGTTTTAATTGCGGGCGCGAACATAGTCCGTTTTGCACCAAGCTTAGTGATCCCAGAAGAAGATATCACTGAGGGTTTAGCGCGTTTTGAAAAAGCCGTTGCGAAAATGGTTAATGCGTCATAAATAAATGTAGGTGTGAATTTATTCGCACTATTTGAAAGCGCGGCTGAAGCCCCGCCTACGTATAATTTGTAGGCGGTAATTTATAGCGCACTTATTCAAGAATTTATTCATATAATTAACCGAGAACAATTTATGATCATAATACGCCCTATTCAACAAAATGACTACGACGCCCTACACCGTATGGCCATTGAATCAGGACACGGTTTCACCTCTTTACCGGTCAATGAAGAATTATTAACTAAACGCATTGCGCGTTCTGAAGATTCCTTTAAAAAGTTAATTACTCAACCCGGCAATGAGGGGTATTTATTTGTAATGGAAGATACCGAAAGCGGTGAAGTTGTCGGCACTAGTGGTATTGAAGCTGCGGTTGGTCTTGATGATGCCTTTTATCATTATCATTTAGGCAAACTAGTTCATAATTCTCGTGAACTCAATATTTATAATACCGTTGAAACACTATCACTGTGCAATGACTACACTGGTACAACTGAAATTTGCACGCTATTTTTAGGTGAATCGCATCGTAAAAATGGCAACGGTCGGTTTTTATCTCGCTTTCGATTTTTATTTATCGCCGAACATAGTGAACGTTTTGCCGATACCGTTATTGCTGAAATGCGTGGCGTATCCGATGATCAAGGGCGTTCGCCTTTTTGGGCTTGGCTTGAAGAACACTTTTTTTCGATGGACTTTCCTACGGCTGATTATTTAACAGGGATAGGTAAAAAAGGATTTATTGCCGAATTAATGCCTAAACACCCCATTTATGTCAGCTTGCTCAGCAAAGAAGCCCAACAGGTGATCAATAAGGTTCATACCAATACCGTACCTGCTTTACGCTTATTAGAAGCGGAAGGATTTTCTCGGCGTGGTTATGTCGACATTTTTGATGGCGGACCAACCGTTGAAGTAGAAAAAGACCGTATCAAAGCGGCTCAGCAAAGCAAAAAATATCAGGTGATCATTGGTAAAGTCGACTCAACCGATAAATATATCCTTTGTAATACTCAGGTTGAAAATTTTAGAGCAACACAAGCACCAATCTCATTACGAGCAACGGCGCAACAAATAGTGATCAACGCCAACGTTGCCGAAGCATTACAAGTAACTGACGGTGATTGGCTGCGTATTGTGAGCAACTGATTTTTAGTAACGAAAAATCTATTCAACAAAATTTGTCGTGATTACGACGCTAATACAGCATGATGAGGAATAATAAATGTCTCCAGAAGTTCAATTCATTGACGGCCAATGGCAAACAGGTGAAGGTAGCCAGTTCAGCTCAAGCAACCCCGCCACCAACGACATTTTATGGCAAGGAATTTCAGCCTCGCCAAGCCAAGTAGATAATGCCGTTAACTCTGCCCGAGCCGCGTTTCATCAATGGGCTGATTTAGCCTTTGCACAACGCCTTGCTATTGTTGAAAAATTTGCTGAAATTTTAGCTGAAAATAAAGAAATATTAGCCACCGCAATTGGTCAAGAAACCGGCCGTTTATTGTGGGAAACGCGCACCGAAATTGGTGCAATGATCGGTAAAGTTGGCATTTCAGTACGTGCTTATCAAGAACGCACTGGCACAGTCGAGAACCCCATGCCCGGCGCCAAAGCATTTATTCGTCATCGCCCTCATGGTGTAGTGGCGGTATTTGGCCCTTATAATTTCCCTGCGCATTTGCCAAATAGCCATATTGTTCCCGCCTTATTAGCGGGTAATACCGTGGTCTTTAAACCGAGCGAATTAACACCGTTAGTAGCACAAATCACCCTGCAATTATGGCAAAAAGCGGGCTTGCCCAATGGGGTAATAAACATGGTGCAAGGCGAAGTTGAAACCGGAAAAACACTGGCCAGCCATGCAGGTATCGACGGCTTGTTCTTTACCGGTAGTTCTGCAACGGGGCATTTATTGCATCAACAATTTGCTGGCCAACCGGGTAAAATATTAGCCTTAGAAATGGGTGGCAATAACCCGTTGATCGTAACTGAAGTGTCTGATGTTGACGCAGTTGTACATGATATTGTGCAATCAGCCTTTGTTACTACAGGACAACGTTGTACCTGTGCGCGCCGTTTATTCTTAGAAAACACGCCAACGGGTGATGCCATTTTAAAACGTTTAGTTGAAGTCACTAAACAAATAAAAAGTGGTTACTATGATGATGCCGAGCAACCCTTTATCGGTTCGTTAATTTCAGAAAAAGCTGCCTTAGGTTTATTAGCCGCGCAACAAGAGCTTGTTGATTTAGGTGGTGAAATATTAGTAAAAATGGAGCATCTTAAAGCGGGTACTGGTTTTATATCACCCAGTATTGTTGAGGTAACGGGTGTTAAAAACATTCCTGATGAAGAGCACTTTGGCCCATTATTAAAAGTTTATCGCTTTGATGACTTTGACCAAGCAATCGCTGGCGCTAATAATACCAGTTTTGGTTTGTCGGCAGGTTTGTTAAGCGATAACGAAGCACTATGGACTAAATTTTTAAGCCGTATCCGTGCTGGTATTGTTAATCGCAACCGCCCAACAACAGGTGCGAACAGTGCCGCGCCATTTGGCGGCATTGGCGCCAGCGGTAACCATAGAGCTGGCGCTTATTATGCCGCCGATTATTGTGCTTTCCCTATTTCATCGGTTGAAGTAGACAAAGTCACCTTGCCTGAGACGTTAAGTCCGGGTCTTAAATTTTAGCGTAACACTTGTCCGCTTTTTAGACGGGTCTTTAATTTAACCAGCTTATTTTTCAAGGTGGTTAAGCTAACAAAATAAATGTAAAGAGGAAAACCATGAGCAAAATTAAAGTAGCCATTATTGGTGGTGCCGGTTATGGCGCAGCTGAATTACTTCGCCACCTAATTGTCCGTGACGACGTTGAGGTATTACGCGTATCAAGTAAAGATTATGTCGGCAAAACCATTGGTCAAGTGCATCGTTCATTGTTTGGTTTAGATAAAACTGACTTAGTTATTGAAGACATTTCACCGAAAGACTGTGTGGCTGGTGCCGACATTGTTTTTCTTGCCATGCCACATATTATTACCGCGCGTGTAGCGATGGAATTATTTGATACCGGCGTGCGTATTATTGACTTGTCTGGCGATTTTCGCCTTGAAAACCTTGAAGACTATGTGCGCGATTATGCACCTGAGCATCCTTGTGCTGAGCGCTTAGGTACCTTCACTTATGGCATGCCAGAATTAAATGCCGAAAAAATTAAAGCTGCTCAATATGTTGCTAGCCCAGGTTGTTTTGCCACTGGCATTGCGGTAAGTTTATTACCATTAGCACACGCCGGTATTCTAAAAAATGCTAATGTCCGTACTGTAGCAATGACAGGTTCATCAGGCTCTGGTGTTCGCCCTATTGCTGGCACCCATCATCCCGTACGCACTAACAACCTTAAAGCCTATAAAACCTTACAACATCAGCATCGTGCCGAAATTTTACAAACCATTGGCAACGCTGGTGCGAGCAATGTTTCGTTAGACTTTATTCCGGTTTCTGCACCGTTAGTGCGTGGTATTTTATCAATATCACAACTCGATTTACCCGAAGGTTATAGCGAAGACGATATTCAAGCAATGTATGAAAACTATTATGCACCACATCGCAGTGTTATCGTGATGCCTTTAGGTCAAAGCCCAGAAGTAGTTGCGGTTAAAAATACCATTCGTGTTGAAGTCGGCATTAGCGTACGCATTGACGAATTAACCGGTCAACGCACTTTAGCCTGTATTTCTGCTATTGATAATTTAGTCAAAGGTGGTGCAGGTCAAGCCATTCAAAGCTTTAACTTAATGACCGGTAAAGATGCCTCCTTCGGTTTAGATCAACCGGGTATTTGGCCGTGATCTCAACCACCACAAGCAATACCCCCAAGCAACCACTGGCCGTGGTTAAAGTGGGTGGTGATGTTTTACTCGGACAAGCAGAACGTAACGGTATTGCTAGTAACGTAAAAGACCTTGTCGCTGCTGGTTGGCGCGTTATTGTGCTGCACGGCGGCGGCCCACAGGTTAATGCTTTGCAAGAAAAGCACGGCTTAGTTACCAACAAAGTTGCTGGTCGTCGCATTACCAGTACCGCTGATTTATTGGTTGTTAAACAAGCCATTTGTGGTGAAGTTAATGTCGCTTTAACGCAAGAATTACAGCAAGTTGGCATTAATGCCTTTGGCTGTAATGGCGCTTCGGGAAAATTAATAACAGCCACAAAACGCCCACCGCGTATTGTTTCGGGCGCTGGCGATAAGCCGATTGATTTTGGTGAAGTTGGCGATGTGGAGTCTATCAATACAGGGCTGCTTAACAGCTTAACTGAGCTTGGTTTAGTACCCGTTATTGCCACCTTAGGCGTTGAAGCTAACAGTGGTCGTGTTTTTAACATTAATGCCGACACTACTGTGGTACAAATTGCTAGTGCGTTAAAAGCGGATTTGTTATTACTCACTACCGCCGTCGGCGCCATTTATCGTGATCTCGCTAAACCTGAAACACGCATTAGCCAAATTAATGCTCAACAAGCAAACGATTTGATCGCAGAGGGCGTAATTCAAGGCGGCATGATCCCGAAAGTGGAAGAGGCATTAACGGTATTAAGCAAAGGGGTTAAAAATATTGCTATAGTCGGCCCGCAAATTAAAGGCGCATTTCTTGATGTGGCCACGGGTAAAGGCGATAAAGGCACCAGCATTCGGTTGAATTAACGTCTATTTTTACCAAACAAATCAACTTTTCACTAAAACTGAGAAGTTGATTTTATCGATTATATTGCAAAAAAACTCAAAATTTATACTTTGATGGCGGGCATCCTGTCCAGCGAATAAATGCGCGAGTAAACGAGGCCATTTCGCTAAAACCACAACGTTGCGCAATTTCATCCAAATGTTTATCGGTGTGTTCAAGATAAAAAATGGCTTTGCGTTGGCGAATATCATCTTTAAGTTGCATGTAGCTTGAGTTTTCAAGATCGAGTTTACGTTGCATCGTTCTTATCGACATCCCTAATTGCTCAGCTAATTCACCTTGATCGGGGAATTGTGCATTATGGCTAGCAGCAAGCAAATCTTTAATTTGTCGAGCAACTCCTAAAGTATTGTGAGAATAGCCTGTTAACGACAATGGTACTTTAAAATAATGCTTAACGTCTTGATAAATACAACGAACAGGTTGTTGTAAGTAGCTTTTATTAAACGCAATTTCACAATATGCTTGATTAAATTTTAATGGACAGGCAAAAAGAAATTGGTAATCGATCACGTTATTAGGTTGTTGCTCAACCAGTGCAACGTAATTTAGCTGGATCTCTTTTTTGATCAACAGCGATAAAATTTTATGGATCATGCAAGCACATAATGTTGCGATTAACGCAAAGAAACGCACGTCTTTTACTTGTGGTGCAAACTGCCAACGCACTAACTCATCACTAATAATAAGTTTAGCACCTATCGCACCTTGCGCTATTTTCATGACTTGAGCAATGGTATCAATAGCTTGTGCTAGCGTGCTTTCGGTGCAAGCGGCTTTAACCATAATATCAGCAAACCCACGAGCCAGTTTTTTATCACCCGCACCTAAAAATTCATCATCTGAAAACTCAAGTAATACCGCATAAGCCTTAATAATATAATGCTTGGCGATGATCACTTGCTTATCTTCTATTGCAGCTAACGACAAGCCTACTTTTTCAGCAAACAGCTCTTTTGATAAGCCAATAGCTTGAGCAAGTAAACAAAAGTCACTGACAAATTTATTGGTGGTAAATAAATTTTCTGTTGTCAATGATCTATTGTTTAGTTTTTTATTCAAAGTTTAACTCTTGCACGTTCAATTATCGCTTGGCAATCAATACCGGTTGGTAGCGTGCCATAAACATGTCCTTTACTATCACCAAGTCGGGATTGAATAAAGGCATCACTGATAAGGTTATTACCATTTTGCACTAAGATAGCTGCTTGCATGGTCAGCGCCAAATGTTCGGTAATTGCTCTGGCACGATATTCAAGCGTTGATTTATCGACAAACATTGCTGGCAGCGCATTAATGGCTTGATCTAATAAAACATGCTCTCCTTTGGCTTGATTCACTAAAGTAAATACGGCATTTAAGGACTCAGGCTCTTTATGTATTGCCCGTAAAACATCCAAACATTGTACGTTACCACTCCCTTCCCAAATAGTATTAATGGGCGCTTCACGATATAGACGTGGCATCATTGAGTTTTCCATTACAGCACTGCCACCAATACATTCCATCGATTCGTAGGCATGAGCTGGGGTGCGTTTGCAAATCCAATATTTACCAATGGCGGTACTTAAACGTACTAACATCGCCTCGTTGGGATCTGTTTTGGCGTCATTTTGAGCAGAGTTTTGAACAGAGTCTTGGGCGCGAGCAATGCGCATACTAAATGCCAATGCCGCTTCCGACTCTAACACCAAATCGGCTAACACATTTTGCATTAACGGCTGTTGTGCAAGTGGCTTACCAAAGGCAGCACGATAATGACAATGATGAGTAATTTGCGTAACCGCTTGGCGCATACCCGCTGACGAGCCGATCATGCAGTCAAAGCGCGTCATTGCCACCATTTCTAAAATATTGGCAATACCGCGACCTTCCTCACCAATAAGCCAGCCAAAAGCGCCACGCAATTCGGTTTCACTTGAGGCGTTAGACACATTACCCATTTTATCTTTAAGTTGCGTCAGCATTAACGGGTTTTTACTGCCATCTGGTCGCCAGCGAGGCACTAAAAAGCAGCTAATACCGCCTTGGGTTTGCGCTAACATTAAAAAGCCATCACTCATTGGCGCAGAAACAAAATATTTATGACCAACTAGCTCGTAACATTCTCCCGCACCAGTTTTGCCAATGGCATAAGCTTTAGTTGAGTTAGTGCGAACGTCGCTACCGCCTTGTTTCTCGGTCATCGCCATGCCAATGGTTAAACCGTTTTTTTTGCTGTGTGGAATATTACGGGGATCGTAAATAGGATTTAGTATTTTCTCTTGCCACTCTTTTGCAATAGAGGGTTGTTTGCGTAATGTTGCAATACAAGCATGGGTCATGGTAATGGGGCATAAGTGTCCGGCCTCGGCTTGGGTCTGTAAATAAAATAATGCCGCTCTTTTTACATTAACGCCCGCTTTATTTTCATGCCATGGCAACGCATGAATTTGCTGTGCTTTTGAATCACGCATAAACTGATGATACGCAGGATGAAAACTCACTTCGTCAATGCGTTCACCATATTGATTGTGACTCGCAAAGGTAGGTTTATTGCTATTGGCTTGAGTGCCCCAAGTAATTTTTTCTCGCGATCCCGTGGTGGCGCCAAAATCTGTTAATGATTGTTCAGCCCAAGCCGCACCTTCACGTTTTACTGCCTCAACTAATGCTTGATCTTGTAAATATTGATTATAATTTTCAAGTCTTGGTGGCTGATTCTCTACCGTATGGGTAGACGCTAGAATTTGCTCTGCTTTGGGGTAACTTACTATGCTGGATTGATTTTTTTTTGTCATTTTAAATACCTCGATAAATTTATTATCTGTGTTTTGTCACTATCATTATCGTTTTTTGCACCTAAGGCGAATAAGCAAAAAGCAACCATACTACTAATTAACTGTTCATTATTAATGGGCAATTGAGCTGATTTTGCCAGTGGGCCAAGCAAAGATTCAGCTAACGCACCAACAATAGCTGCGGCTGATATCACTGCGTTTTGTGGACGAAAATGTTGTTGCTTTATGCCTTCTTCAATAAGTGCACTATAAATATCACAATAAGCCTGTCGATATTTTAACCGTTGGGCTTCTAATGCCGGATCAAGTGGCTCCGCAATAAGTGACCAAGCAAGGTGGCGGCTTTTAATAGCGCGACGAGCAAAAGTAGCTACTGCACTGATCAGTTTATCTATAGCGTTTTTATCCGTTTGGCTCGTGAGTTGTTGCACTAAATTAACTTCAATTTCGGTGTAAATGCGAAATACTTCACCACAAAGCTGCTGTTTGTTGGCAAAGTAGCAATATAACGTGCCCGTAGCGATACCCGCTTGTTGCGCAATATCGGCCATAAAAACACTAGCAAAACCAGCTTTGGCTATTTGCTGTTGCGTAATATTAATAATTTTTTGATATTTATAAGCTTTATTGGCTGCCGTTTTTTCAGTTGCTTGATATGCCATAGTGATATTACTAATCGAGTGCTAAAAATTGAATTTAGGTTCATTTGTTATATATTGAACCATGATTCACTTCTTCGTGCAAGCTTGTTTTGTGTATTCATATTTTTTCACAATTTTGTTTTTATACGCCAATTGATTTTTATTTTGGCGTTAAATGTCGTGGCACCTCAGCAAGCAAGCTGCTATTTTTTCTTTAGATGTAAAATAGTTTGAGCAGAGCCTATGTTAGATAAAAGCGATATTGGTAAAGAATTTCCCGTCGTAACGGCTGAGGTAGAAAAAGGCCGTTTGCGTTTTTTTGCTAAAGCGATTGCTGAACAAGATCCCCTTTATCATGATGAATCGGTGGCGCAAGCCGCAGGTTATGCTTCTTTACCTGTGCCGCTAACTTTTTTGTTTAGCTTGAAAATGGATGTACCCGATCCTTTTTTAAATTACACCAATCTTGGCGCACCGTTAGCAAAAATATTACATGCTAAGCAGGCTTTTACTTACCATAAAATAGCGGTAGCTGGCGATACCCTTACCTTTAAAAGCCATGTGGCCGATATTTATGACAAAAAAGGTGGTACGTTAGAGTTTTTAGTTGAACAAACTAAAGTGACTGATCAGCATGGTGAACATGTTGCAGATATGACCGCAACGCTGGTAATAAAAAATTAAAAGAGGGGAATATCATGCTCCGTTTTGATGAAATTAAAGTTGGCGATAGCTTACCACCGTTAGTCAGCAAGCCAATTTCGCGCATTACCTTAGCGTTATTTGCCGGCGCTTCGGGTGATCACAATCCTATCCATATAGATATAGATTTCGCTAAAAAAGCAGGCATGGATGATGTTTTTGCCCAAGGTATGTTGTCGATGGCTTATCTTGGTCGATTATTAACGGCTTGGGTGCCACAAACGGCAATTAAAAATATTGAAGTGCGCTTTAGTGCTATTACCCAATTACTTGCCATTATTACCTGTAGTGCAACAGTTGAAAAAAAATTTGAACGCGATGATATGCAGCTGATCCTCTTAACGATAAACGCGGTAGATCAACAGGGTGAGATAAAAATTACGGGCAGCGCTGAAATAGCTTTGCCTTAAAAAAAATAATTTTTTGTAAGAGGGGATTTATCCCCGAAAAGTGCGCAGAAT
>CAZVPC010000038.1:0-5606 GCA_964629005.1 uncultured Pseudoalteromonadaceae bacterium
CATTTTTATTACTGAATTATATGGTGGCGTATTCACTTAATCATTATTAAAAAAAACCAGAATATCAATGTAGTGCAGAAAATGAGTACATACAGAGATAACAGAACAAATGAACTCAAAAAGCCACAATTATATTTTAATAAAAAGCCCGCTATTCAGCGGGCTTCTATAAAAACTTTATAATATCGATGGTTAAAGATCCTGACCTTCGTCAGGATGACGATACCATTCAGGATGATAAAAATCGATTACCAACCGGTTTTCTCTTTAAGGGCAACACCAATATCAGCTAAAGAACGCACAGTTTTAACGCCCGCTGCTTCTAATGCGGCAAATTTTTCATCCGCAGTACCTTTACCACCAGCGATAATTGCGCCTGCATGACCCATACGCTTACCAGCAGGAGCCGTAACACCCGCAATATAAGATACTACCGGTTTAGTAACGTTAGCTTTAATGTATTCAGCAGCTTCTTCTTCCGCTGTACCACCAATTTCACCAATCATTACAATCGCTTCAGTTTGTGGATCGTTTTGGAACATTTCTAAAACGTCAATGAAGTTAGTCCCCGGAATAGGGTCACCACCAATACCAACACAAGTAGATTGACCAAAACCAGCGTCGGTAGTTTGCTTAACCGCTTCGTACGTTAGCGTACCAGAGCGAGAAACAATACCAACTTTACCCGGTAAATGGATATGACCTGGCATAATACCAATCTTGGTCTCACCTGGGGTGATAACACCTGGGCAGTTAGGGCCGATCATACGAACACCTGTTTGCTCAAGCTTCACTTTAACGTCAACCATATCTAAGGTTGGAATACCTTCGGTAATAGTAACGATAAGCTCGATGCCTGCATCAATTGCTTCTAAAATAGCATCTTTACAAAATGGTGCGGGTACATAAATAACCGTGGCTGTTGCGCCTGTTGCGGCTACCGCTTCACGTACCGTGTTAAATACGGGTAAACCTAAATGTGTTTGACCACCTTTACCGGGGCTAACACCACCAACCATTTGTGTACCGTAATCAATGGCTTGCTCTGAATGGAAAGTACCTTGACCACCAGTAAAACCTTGACAGATAACTTTAGTCTCTTTATTAATTAATATAGACATTATTTGCCCTCCGCAGCTGCAACAACTTTTTGTGCTGCATCAGTTAAAGATTCAGCCGCAATGATGTCTACATCAGAGTTAGCCAATACGGCACGACCCGCTTCAGCGTTAGTACCTTCTAAACGAACCACTACAGGAACGCTTACGCCCACTTCTTTAACCGCGCCGATAATACCTTCAGCGATCATGTCACAACGCACAATACCACCAAAAATATTAACTAATACCGCTTTAACGTTATCATCAGATAAAATTATTTTAAATGCTTCAGCAACACGTTCTTTGGTAGCTCCGCCGCCAACATCTAAGAAGTTAGCTGGTTTGCCACCGTGTAAATTAACAATATCCATAGTGCCCATAGCAAGACCAGCACCGTTAACCATACAACCAACATTACCGTCTAAAGCAACATAGTTAAGTTCCCACTGTGCTGCATGTGCTTCACGTTCATCTTCTTGTGATGGATCGTGCATTTCACGGATTTTAGGTTGACGATATAACGCATTACCATCAATACCAATTTTTCCGTCTAAACAGTGAAGATTACCTTCGTCAGTAATAACTAATGGGTTGATTTCTAATAAAGCAAAATCAAAATCAGTGAACATTTTACCAAGACCCATAAAAATCTTAACAAATTGCTTCATTTGTACTGAATTTAAACCTAATTTAAAACCTAATTCACGAGCTTGATAAGGTTGCGGACCAACAAGAGGATCAATTTCAGCTTTGTGAATTAATTCAGGCGTTTCTTCCGCCACTTTTTCAATTTCAACACCACCTTCAGTGGAGGCCATAAATACCACTTTACGCGTACCACGATCGACCACAGCACCAAGGTATAATTCGTTAGCAATATCAGTACAGCTTTCTACTAAAATTTTAGCAACTGGCTGACCATTTTCATCTGTTTGATAAGTAACTAAATTCTTACCTAACCAGTATTGCGCAAAATCTCTGATCTCATCTTTACTTTTAACTAGCTTAACACCGCCCGCTTTACCGCGACCACCAGCGTGAACTTGGGTTTTAACAACCCATATATCGCCGCCAATTTTATCAGCAGCTTCGGCAGCTTCTTGAGGAGTATCGCAAGCGAAACCCTCAGAAACTGGTAAACCATATTTAGCGAACAATTGCTTCGCTTGATACTCATGCAAATTCATGGTGTTTTTCCATTTATCTATAAATAAAATGGTAGCCATTAACCTATTATCCTAAAACCTAGAAATAAGATCAGGGCTACCAATGAAAAGTGCGGGAATTATACCCACTATGCAGGTTTTACTAAAGCATAAAAGTGCTAAACTTTAGTATAATTATGCAAAATTTTAGATGTCGAGTAATAAACGCGTTGGATCTTCTAATAACTCTTTAATTGTTACCAAAAAGCCAACAGATTCTTTACCATCTATTAACCTATGGTCATAAGACAGCGCTAAATACATCATCGGTAATATTTCAACCTTGCCATTTATCGCCATAGGTCTGTCTTGAATTTTATGCATTCCTAAAATAGCGGCTTGCGGTAAATTGAGAATTGGCGTCGATAATAACGAACCAAATACACCACCATTAGTAATGGTAAAGTTACCACCGGTCATATCGGCAATAGATAATTTACCGTCACGACCTTTAATCGCTAACCCACGAATACCATTTTCAATAGCCGCCATGCCCATTTGATCCGCATCACGCAATACCGGTGTCACTAAGCCACGTGGCGTAGAAACAGCGATAGAGATATCGAAAAAGTTATGATAAACAATGTCATCACCGTCAATAGAGGCATTTACCGCAGGAAAACGTTTTAACGCTTCAACCACCGCTTTAACATAAAACGACATAAAGCCAAGACGTGTATCATGGGTTTTTTCAAACAAGTCTTTATATTGCTTACGTAAATCCATAATTGGTTTCATGTTAACTTCATTAAACGTGGTTAACATCGCGGTTGAATTTTTTGCTTCTAATAAACGCGTTGCAATGGTTTTACGTAAACGGGTCATAGGAACGCGTTTTTGCGTGCGTTCACCTAAGGCTTGCACCGCTGGTGCAGCAGCCGCTTGAACAGGAGCTGATTTAGTGGCGCTCTTGTTAGCAAGTGCGGTTTCAACATCTTCTTTAGAAATACGTCCACCTTTACCTGAGCCTTTAACATCACTCGCTGACAAGCCTTTTTCTGTCATCAAACGACGTACCGAAGGGCTTGCCAGTTCTGCGCTAGCACTACTTGCATCAGCTTGTTCTGCAGGCGCTGCTGTTATTGAGCCTGCAGTTAATTCGCCAATTTTTTGTGCGCCTAATACCGTGTCGCCTTCGCCGTGGATAATTTTACCAATCACACCATTGTCTTGCGCAACAACTTCTAATACAACTTTATCGGTTTCAATATCAACAAGATTTTGATCAACACTAACCGTATCACCTTCGGCAACATGCCAAGTAGCAATAGTGGCATCGGCGACTGATTCTGGCAGTACAGGTACCACAATATCAATTACGCTGGTGCTACTCGCTGCTGGCACAGAAACAGTAGCCTGCGGCGCTGCTGTTTCTGCAACACTGTCACTATCACTGCTAGAAAGAATAGCAATTAATTGTTCACCTAATACAGTAGCGCCCTCTGCTTGACTTATTGCAGTAATTACACCATCTTCGGTAGCAACCACTTCTAAAACTACTTTGTCGGTTTCAATATCAACAAGATTTTGATCACGAGTTACTTTATCACCTACTTTAACGTGCCAAGTAGCGATAGTTGCATCCGCAACTGATTCAGGTAAAACAGGAACCTTTATTTCGGTTGTCATTTACTTATTCCTTACTTACATTCTTTTATTTGTTAAATAATTTCTTAATTAAATAATCAGTTAGTTAAACAAAAACTCAGTTATTCTACAGTTAATGCATCAGTTATTAATGCTTGCTGCTCTTTTACATGAACAGACATATAACCCACAGCAGGTGCTGCTGATGCATTACGACCGGCATATAGTAAATAGGTGCCTTTGGGTATCGCATTTCTAAAGTGATGCTGGCTACAATACCAAGCACCTTGGTTTTGCGGTTCTTCTTGGCACCAAATAAATTGCTTAACATGCTGATATTGTTCTAATACTTTTGCCATTTCATCTTCAGGGAATGGATAAAGTTGTTCAACACGTACAATAGCTACGTCAGTCTGTTCATTTTTACGCCGTTGCTCTAATAGTTCGTAGTAAACTTTACCACTACAGAACACCACACGTTTAACATCACTAGCATTAATAGTATCAATTTCACCGATCACATTTTGAAATACACCGCTGGCTAATTCTTCTAATGAAGAAACGGCTAACGGGTGACGCAACAAAGATTTAGGTGACATAACGATAAGTGGACGACGCATCGGACGAACGACTTGACGACGTAACATATTAAAAACTTGCGCGGGTGTTGTCGGTACACACACCTGCATATTATGATCAGCACAAAGCTGTAAATAACGTTCTAATCGGGCTGATGAATGCTCAGGCCCTTGTCCTTCATAACCATGTGGCAGTAAAATGGTTAAACCACACAAGCGACCCCATTTTTGTTCACCCGAACTAATGAATTGATCAAAAACCACTTGTGCGCAGTTAGCAAAATCGCCAAATTGTGCTTCCCAAATAGTCAAGCCATCTGGTTCAGCAGTGGTATAACCATATTCAAACGCTAATACTGACACTTCACTGAGCACAGAATCATGAACATCAAATGGACCTTGTTGATCACTAATATTTTGTAACGGCAAATAAGTACTGCCATCATCTTGGTGGTGTAATACCGCATGACGATGAAAAAATGTACCACGACCAGCATCTTGCCCAGTAATACGAACACGTTTACCTAATTCAACGATAGACGCATAAGCTAAGTTTTCAGCCATACCCCAATCAAGTAATTTTTCACCACTGGCCATTTTAGCGCGATCGCCATAAATTTTATTAACCCGTGATTGTAAAATACTGCTTTGCGGCACATGACAAACTTTAGCAGCTAAAGCTTTTAAATGATCAAGCGAAATAGCTTTATGATAATCATCATCCCAGTTATGACCAATATAAGGACTCCAATCAACAGAATGTGCCGTCATCGGTCGCCATTGCTCTACAGTACATTGACCTTCATCAAGTAATTTACGATAAGTTGCAGTAAATAAAGTTGATTCATCATTCGTTATGGTGTTTTCAGCAATTAACTTATTGGCATAAATCAACCGTGGCACTGGATGTTTTTTAACCACTTTATACATTAATGGTTGCGTTGCGCTAGGCTCGTCTGCCTCGTTATGACCATGACGGCGATAACACACCAAATCAATAACCACATCACGTTTAAATTTATTACGATAATCAAGAGCTATTTGAGTGACTAAGATAACGGCTTCTGGATCGTCTGAATTGACATGAAATATTGGTGCCTGTACCATTTTAGCAATATCAGTACAATACTCAGTTG
>CAZVPC010000038.1:5706-15024 GCA_964629005.1 uncultured Pseudoalteromonadaceae bacterium
ACATGAAATATTGGTGCCTGTACCATTTTAGCAATATCAGTACAATACTCAGTTGAACGAGTATCATGTACCTTATTGGTAGTAAAACCTACTTGGTTATTAATAACGACACGAACCGTACCACCAACCTTAAATGCGCGTGCTTGCGACATATTAAAGGTTTCTTGTACTACACCTTGCCCAGCAATTGCTGAGTCACCATGAATTGTAATAGGTAAAACTAAATTACCTTGTTCATCACCACGCCTGTCTAAACGCGCACGCACAGAACCGATGACCACGGGGTTAACAATTTCAAGATGCGACGGATTAAACGCTAAGGCTAAATGAACATTACCACCAGGGGTAAGAAAATCTGACGAATAACCTTGATGATATTTAACATCACCAGAGCCGAGTAGATCATCATGTTTACCACTAAATTCATCGAATAATTTAGAGGGATTTTTACCCATAACATTAACAAGTACATTTAAACGACCACGATGCGCCATACCAATAACGACTTCTTTAGTGCCATGAACACCAGCGCGATTAATTAACTCTTTTAGCATAGGTACTAAAGCATCACCACCTTCCAAAGAAAAGCGTTTTGCACCGGGAAATTTGGCACCAAGATACTTTTCAATACCATCAGCAGCGATCAAGCCTTTTAAAATATCAACTTTTTCCTCTTTGGAAAAATCAGCCTGTGCCTTAACCGACTCAAGTCGATGCTGTAACCAACGTTTTTCATCAGTATCAGTAATATGCATATACTCAGCACCAATAGAACCACAATAAGTCGTTTTTAGGGTTTTGAATAATTCACCGAGTTTCATCGACTCTTGCCCGACGGCAAAAGAACCTAATTGATATTCTTTATCAAAATCATTTTCTGATAAATCATGATGAGATAGTTGCAAATCACGCACTTTATCGCGTAGCCAAATACCTAGCGGATCTAAATTAGCATTTTGATGGCCACGAAAACGGTATGAGTTGATAAGTTGCAATACTTTAACTTGCTTAGCATCACCGCCACTAGAAATGATAACTTGGGCAGCAGGTTGTTTGGCTAATGCTTTAAATTCTTCACGAATTTCAGAGTGTTTATATTCAACATCAACACCCTCTATTTTAGGTAGATTTTGGAAAAGTTCACGCCACTGCTCTGACACAGACTGGGCATTCCCCAAATATAATTCGTATAATTCTTCAATATAAGTAGCGTTAGAACCACTTAAATGGGAAGACTCTAACCAAGTCTTCATAACACTTTCAGGCATTGCTAGTTCCTTTACTAGGGGTAAAAGCAACAAAAATAAAAGTAATTACCCCACTACTCACATCATAAAAAACATGATTAGTTGAATAATTACCCACTAATTAATAAAACACTGTTAAACTACTACAGACTTCGTAGTCAAATCAAGAGAGAATAAAAATAAATTTACTCTCTCTTTTGCTACTAACGACTAAACGGCTCTTTTAAGTAACATTGATTTTATATGACCAATCGCTTTCGTCGGGTTCAACCCTTTCGGACAAACATCAATACAATTCATAATACCATGACAGCGAAAAACACTATAAGCATCTTGTAAATCATCTAAACGCTCTTCGGTTGCAGTATCGCGACTGTCAATTAAAAACCGATAAGCGTGCAACAATCCTGCTGGGCCAATAAATTCGTCAGGGTTCCACCAAAATGACGGACATGAAGTTGAACAACAAGCACACAAGATACATTCATATAAACCGTCTAAATGCTCACGCTCTTTAGGTGATTGTAAGTGTTCTCGTGACGGAGGTTCAACACCATCGTTAATCAAGTATGGCTTAATTTTTTCATATTGCTGATAAAATTGCGTCATATCAATGATCAAATCGCGTACTACCGGCAAACCGGGTAACGGACGTAAGATTATTTTACTGGTTTTTAGGTCTGACAATGGCGTAATACAGGCTAAACCATTTTTACCATTCATGTTCAAACCATCAGAACCACAAACCCCTTCACGACACGAACGACGAAAAGACAAGGTAGGATCTTGCTCTTTTAATAAGATCAGTGCATCAAGCACCATCATATCTGAACCTTCAGGAACATCTAACTCGTAGCTTTTCATGTAAGGCGCATTATCAACGTCAGGATTATAACGATAGATAGAAAAAACTTGTTTCATCATTTTTTGCGACATAATAATACTCCTTAATATTTACGTTCAAATGGCAAGAATGGCTCGCGAGTTTTCGGCGAAAAGTTAACCGCACGGCGAGTCATTGACTCGGTCTCTAAGTCAAAAATACTATGACACAACCAATTTTCATCATCACGTTCAGGGAAATCAACACGGGAATGCGCACCACGACTTTCAGTACGGTAATTCGCCGCATGAGCCGAAGCAATTGCCGTTGCCATTAAGTTGTCTAATTCTAAACATTCAATTCGTTGAGTATTAAATTCTGCAGACTTATCATCTAAACGCGCATGGGCTAAACGCTCACGAATTTCAATTAATTCACTTAAGCCTTTCGCCATAGTGTCACCCTCACGGAATACTGAGAAGTGAATTTGCATACATTGCTGCATGTCTTTACGAATTTGTACCGGATCATCACCTTTATCGCTAGCTTCCCAACGATTAAAACGTGATAAGCTCTGTTCTAAATCAGACGATGAAGCCGCTTTGGCTTGCCCTGCATCATTTAGATAAGTTCCTAAGAAATTACCCGCAGAACGACCAAACACCACAATATCTAATAATGAATTACCACCTAAACGGTTACCACCATGAACGGAAACACTAGCACACTCACCAACAGCAAATAAACCATCAACAATATGATCTTTACCGTTGCTATCCAATCGAATTGCTTGACCATGTACATTCGTCGGAACACCACCCATTTGATAATGGCACGTTGGTATTACTGGAATAGGTTCTACCGCAGGATCAACATGAGCAAATGTTTTAGATAAATCACAAACCCCTGGAAGTTGCTTATTAAGCGTTTCTCTACCCAAATGATCCAGTTTCAACTTAAGATGAATACCCCAAGGGCCTTCACAACCACGACCTTCAATAATTTCTGTCATCATTGAACGCGCAACCACATCGCGACAAGCTAAATCTTTAGCATTAGGGGCATAACGTTCCATGAAACGTTCACCATCTTTATTCAGTAAATAACCACCTTCACCACGGCAACCTTCGGTAACCAATACACCCGCACCGGCTATGCCTGTTGGATGAAATTGCCACATTTCCATATCTTGCACACCAATACCAGCACGTAGTGCCATACCAATACCATCACCTGTATTAATGTGTGCATTAGTCGTTGATGCAAAAATACGTCCTGCACCACCCGTCGCTAAAACGGTGGCTCGGGCTTTAAAATAAACCACTTCACCTGTTTCAATACAAATAGCCGTAGTACCAACCACACCGCCATCAGCATTTTTAACTAAATCTAAGGCATACCATTCACTAAAAACATTGGTTTTATTTTTAACATTTTGCTGATATAAACAATGTAATAAAGCATGACCGGTTCGATCTGATGCGGCTGCGGTACGTGCTGCTTGTTCACCACCAAAATGACGTGATTGACCACCAAACGGACGTTGATATATTTTTCCATTATCAAAACGAGAAAATGGCAAACCCATTTTTTCTAGTTCAATAATGGCTTCTGGTCCGGTAGAACACATATATTCAATCGCATCTTGATCACCAATAAAGTCTGAACCTTTAACGGTATCGTACATATGTTCTTGCCAATCATCTTCGTGAGCATTACCTAGTGCAACGGTAATACCACCTTGAGCAGAAACGGTATGCGAACGAGTCGGAAACACTTTTGAAATCAAAGCACAAGACTTACCTGATTCCGAAATTGCTAGTGCGGCACGCATGCCTGCACCACCTGCGCCAATAACAATGGCGTCAAATTCTCTTACTGGAACGTTCACTTATACACCCCACATAATTAAGAAACCTGCTGTAAAATAAACAAACAACACAACAGTGAATAAAAATTGTAAAACGCCACGTAAAAAAGCGGGTTCTACCTCCTCTGACATATGCAATACACCGCGCAAAAATGGAGCTTTTACGTAATCAGACAATACTTGCCACAAACCAATCCAAACATGAATTAATAAAGAAAGAAGCGCCAAAAAAGTAAAAATTTTCACGGGCATACTGGCAAATAAACTTCGCCAAACATCAAAAGTAACTTCAGGTGTAGTAATAAAAAAACTCGCCATAAACAAGCTGTATAACGCAAGAATTACCGCGCTTGTTCTGATAAGAATAAAGTCGTGTACGCCGCTACGGCCTACTGTTGCTACGCTGTTTACCATAACCAAACTCCTGATAATACGGTAAAGACAAACCACAGTGCAATAATAAATTTAGCACTAGCATTACCAGAAATTAATTCTTCATAGTGACCTAGATCCATTAATAAATGGCGAACGCCACTTAAAAAATGAAATTCTAGTGCGGAAATAATTCCTAGCATAATAAGTTTAAAGAAAAAGCCATCAAGCAGTAGCTTAATCTGGGCAAATTCTTCAGCAGATGATAATGATAATGAAAACACCCACAATAAAATACCGACAGCAAAAAACAAAATGACACCTGAAACACGGTGTAATATTGAGACGCTAGCTGCAATGTGCATTTTTATTGTAGTCAGATCGAGGTTTACAGGACGTTGTTTATTCACGATTGTTGCCTAAAGAGTTCTAATATAAGTAATTATATTAGCCTTCAACTTTATTTATTGTTATTCCCTTTGATCGAAATCAAGCTTTGGAATAACCCCCTACGAATTTATGTCTATAATGAAAAGCAATAGTGTGCTTTGTGAATTATGGATAAATCATCTTGATTATATAGAGCGTATGAAACAATTACAAATGGGGAACATCAATTTCCTTGCGATTTTAAAGGCTTGCGATTAATTTTTAACCGCCAGATAAATATATAGTCACTATTCACCACGCTGATATATATTTAAATTGACTTTATAGGGGCGTTTTGGAGTAAAATGCTCCTAATTTTATATTCACGAACCTTAAAATAAGATTTCATTTTACTGATATTTTACTCGTAGGTAACAAACCGATAGGGGAATAAAAATATGGCTGAACCTAAAGCCTCACTTAGCATTGACGGAAAGGAAATAATCAAATTACCTATTCTTTCAGGTACCGCAGGCAATGATGTAATCGATATTCGTACTTTTGGCAGCACTGGTTATTTCACTCATGATCCCGGTTTTATGGCAACGTCTTCATGCGAATCAGCAATCACTTTCATTGATGGTGGCAAAGGAATTTTGCAACATCGTGGTTATTCCATCGATGATTTAGCAAAAAAAGCAGACTATTTAGAAGTTTGTTACATTTTGTTAAATGGTAGTGCACCAACTAGATCTCAATACGACGACTTTAAAACAAAAATAACTAAACACACTATGGTGCATGAAAAATTATCACATTTTTTTCATGGCTTTTTGACTAATGCCCATCCTATGGCAATGATTTGTGGTGTAGTTGGCGCTCTTTCTTCATTTTATCATAGTGATTTAGATATTAATGATCCCGCACAACGGATGCGCAGCGCACATCGCTTAATTGCGAAAATGCCAACCATTGCAGCAATGGCATACAAATATAGTATTGGACAACCTTTTGTTTATCCTCGTAACGATTTATCTTACGCTGAAAACTTTTTACACATGATGTTTTCTGTTCCCGCAGAAAATTACGAAGTAAATCCTACAGTCGCTCGCGCTATGGACAGAATTTTTACTTTACATGCTGATCATGAGCAAAATGCGTCAACATCAACAGTACGTTTAGCCGGCTCATCTGGTGCGAATCCTTATGCATGTATCGCCGCAGGTGCAGCATCTTTATGGGGCCCTGCTCATGGTGGTGCTAACGAAGCCTGTTTAACCATGTTAGAAGAAATAGGCACCGTTGACCGCATTGCAAAATATGTAGCAAAAGCCAAAGACAAAAATGATCCGTTCCGTTTGATGGGTTTTGGTCATCGTGTTTACAAAAACTTTGATCCTCGTGCTACGGTAATGCGTGAAACTTGCCATGAAGTATTGAAAGAATTGAACATTAAAGATCCGCTACTTGACGTAGCAATGGAACTTGAGCGCATCGCCCTTGAAGATCAATATTTTGTTTCTAAAAAGCTTTACCCTAATGTTGATTTTTATTCTGGCATTATTTTGAAAGCAATTGGCATTCCTACCAGCATGTTCACCGTTATTTTTGCAATGTCACGTACGGTAGGTTGGATCTCACACTGGGATGAAATGTTATCGCAACCGGGTCAAAGGATCGGACGTCCTCGTCAATTATACACCGGACAAATCAACCGTGAATTTGTGCCATTGAAAGATAGATAGTAAATGTAACTCAAGATTTAATAAAAATCTTAACTAAATGACTAAGCCGCTTCTGCGGCTTTTTTATTCGCTGTTTTATTATATAATTGCGTATTATTCATTAATTCATTTAAAAAATTTTATGTCAGATTATCAACTTCGCTTCGGTGGTATCGCTCGTCTTTACGGCCAACAAAATTTATTAAAATTACAACAAGCTCATTTTTGTGTGGTTGGTATTGGTGGTGTTGGTTCTTGGGTGGTAGAAGCACTGGCTCGCAATGGTATTGGTAATATTACCCTAATTGATCTTGATGATATCTGTACCACCAATATTAATCGTCAAATTCATGCGCTAACAACAACCATAGGATCAAGTAAAGTTGAGGTAATGAGTGAACGCATAAAAGCCATTAACCCAGAATGTAATATTACTTGTATTGAAGACTTTGTCACCTTAGAAAATCTAACCGAGTTATTTACTCCCGCCACTAACGCTAAATTTAACTATGTTATAGATGCTATTGATTCCGTTAAAATTAAATCAGCAATGATCGCTTATTGTAAACGGAACAAATTGCCTATTATTACTATCGGCGGCGCTGGTGGGCAAAATGATCCCAGTAAAATACAAATTTGTGATTTAAGTAAAACTTATCAAGATCCCTTGCTCGCCAAAGTAAAAAACCAACTGCGACGTGAATACAATTTTCCCCGTGCCAATTTAAGTAAAACAAGCAAACGAAAATTCACTATCGATGCGGTATTTTCTACTGAGCAACTATCTTACCCAACTAACGATGGTAATGTTTGCCACGCAAAACAAACGGCAAATGGCGCCATGCGTTTAGATTGCAGTAGTGGCTTTGGTGCAACCACGCATGTTACCGCCAGTTTTGCATTTTTTGCTGTTGCTCACAGCATCAAAAAATATTTAGCAAAAAAGATTAACTAACTTGTGCTATCATTTTAATTTTATTAACAATCGCTTTAATACCATTACCTCGAGAAGGACTTAAATGTTGCAGCAAACCCAATTGGGTAAAATATGTTTCAATATCAAAGGTAAAAATTTCCTCACTGTTCTTACCGTTAAAGGCTGCCAGAACAATCACTAATAATCCCCGTATAATTTTGGCATCACTGTCGGCCACAAAGAAAAAACGACCTTGCTTGTCTTGAGAAAAAGTTAACCATGCTAGTGATTCACAGCCAGAAATAAGTGACTGTTCATTACGCTGCTCTTGGTCTAATCGAAACAGATTTTTGCCTAACAACATAATTTCTCGATGGCGAACATCCCAACCTTTGCTTAATGAAAATATCTTAATAATTTCACTACTCGTTAACTGTTTATCATGACCAAGAGATTGAAGTGGCACTTGAGTTGTTAGTGTGCTCGCACTAATAATATCTTTTAAACAACGAATAAAATAATCAACCTCTGCAAAGGTATTATAGGCAGCTAACGAAACTCTAACGCAACCTGAAATGTTCAAATAATCCATTAACGGCATCGCACAATGATGACCACTTCTGACGGCAACCCCCATACTATCTAAAGTTGTAGCAACATCATGATTATGATGTTTAGCAAGCTGAAACGAGAAAAGTGGTATGTCAGGGCAATCTTCAACAATAAAATTAACAGCATCAAGTTGGTTTAACTGTTGATAACAATAAGCGGTTAATTTTTGTTCATAATCAACCAATGAAGCACCATAAGCATAGATAAATTTCAATGCTTGTGCAAAGGCAATTACCGCGGCGACATTAGGTGTTCCTGCTTCAAATTTATATGGCAGTTCATTAAAGGTACTGTTCGTTATAGTCACTTTTTTGATCATTTCGCCACCAAATTGATATGGTGGCATAGCATTGAGTAATGCTTCTTTGCCGTAAAGTACACCAAGCCCCATAGGGCCATACATTTTATGAGCAGAAAACAAATAAAAATCACAATTCAATTGTTGAACATCAACAGAACAATGAGCAATCGCTTGAGCACCATCAATCAACGTTAATGCGCCAACTTGTTTAGCACGTTTAATAATGTTAATTATCGGATTAATTTTACCAATAACATTGGAGATATGATTAATACAAACTAAACGTGTATTAGTGCTGATAACATTATCTAATTGCTTTTCATCAATACGACCCGCTTTCGTCAACGGTAATATTTTAATGATCGCGCCCGTTTGCTGAGCAACGATTTGCCAAGGTACAATGTTAGCGTGATGCTCAGCGTAACTCAGAACAATTTCATCACCTGCATTTAAGTTATTTAATCCCCAACTGTTAGCGACTAAGTTTATTGCTTCAGTACTACCTTTTGTCCAAATAATTTCTTTGCTTGAGCGGGCATTGATGAACTTTTTAATGGTAGTTCGTACTTGCTCAAATTGCTGAGTGGCTACTGCGCTTAATTGATGTGAGCCACGATGAACATTAGCATTTTGATTTTGATAAAAATGAGTTTGTGCCTCAATAACGCAACGAGGCTTTTGGCTCGTTGCTGCATTATCAAAATAAAGTAACCTTTTTTGTGCTGTTGATGCTTGTTGATCAGCCAACGCTGTTGATCCATTTGATAGCAATGGAAATTGTTGGCGAAACAATAATGGCTCAAATAAATTCATCGATAAGAATAACTAAAAAAATAAAATTAGATCAATTATAGCGCAACAACAGTAACTACTGAAATAGTAACAACTTTTCAATAAACACTATTTTTAACCTTCTATATACTGTCATTAAACAATAATATTCAGCCGTTATTATTAGCTTATAAGAAGTTATTCAACTACACTCTCTTTAATGTGTCGCTTGATAAAACTAGATGTCTGTTTATTTCAATCAGTAATAATGGTCGTCACATGAGTTACAACAGTCGTCACATGAGTTACAACA
>CAZVPC010000038.1:15124-18295 GCA_964629005.1 uncultured Pseudoalteromonadaceae bacterium
ATCAGTAATAATGGTCGTCACATGAGTTACAACAGTCGTCACATGAGTTACAACAGTCGTCACATGAGTTACAAATAAGTTACAATATAAATGATGAGGATAAGCAGTATGGCACTATATTCTTGGTATCTAAATGATCAGCCTATAACAAAATTAGAGTCCGCTCAAAAGCACTCTGAGTTTTACCCTTCCTGCCGCAATGAAAGTCATTCAAGCAACTGTTCTAGTTGGCCGGTAGCAAGAATGAATCATGATAGCGCAGGCGTAAACAATACCATTATTACCCCCGTTGATGGTTCATTCTTTACCACTAAACCAATCGCTTGGCAAAAAGCTGTTTGGCAAAAAATTGGCTTTGAGAAATAACCTCGACTAACACCTAGCCTATTTTTGCCTCAATAATTCGCCGTTATAATGCTATTTTTTCGGCGAATTATAGTTTCTAATGCGGCTGATTTATCTAACCAAACTTTTGCCGCCGTCTTATCACCTTCAGCCAACAAAGCAAGCGCAAGATTATAATGAAAACTGGGCATTGAATACTTACCCGCATTAGTCGTTAATATTTTTGTGTAACTGGCTGGAAATTTTTTTTCAAAATATCTAAGTTGTGTTTGTTGATATACCGGTTTAAACGCGTGAATAGGTCGTCCTAAACACGTTTCAGCAGGAAATACGCCCACCTCCTGAGCATACGCTGCGGGCGTACCAAGCAACCAAGTATCTATTGATGGTGACGATTTCACCTTTGCTCGATGTAAAATCGGAGTGCTTTCTTTTATGTATGTAGCCCAAGCAATATTAGCTAAAATCCGCCGTCGAATAACTTTTTTATTGCCCTGATAAATATCAGCAAGTACCGCTATATTATCAGCAAATTTCTGTGCTTGAACGCCTAAACAATTAGCATGACTCATCGGCAACGGATATTCATCAACAAAGCCTAACAAATGAGAAATTTCATGAGCAAACACTTGCTTGTTATCATTTTCATCCAGATACAACATACCTAAATGCACATTGGCACCCCCTTGGGGTAATAAAACAGCAATATACCGTGCGGTAATAGTATTGGCTATGTCCAACCACTGCGATTCATCACACTGTATTGCCGTATCTGCTAACGAGCTACAGTGCAGTTTTTTAATTGAGCGGTAACGCACTGGAGCAAAACAAACAAAAGCATTTAGTGGATGTGATTTAAATTGCTTAATTAATTGTTCAACTTTAGCTAAGTCAGTTAATTTTGTCGCAAATAGTTGAATACTGTTATGACATAATTTTTGCTCTGTTCCTTGTCGAACGATTGCAAATCGATCATTAGCAAGCGTCGTTAAAATGCTATATTTCTTAATTCTATCAAGTAGCTCTAATCCCTGTTGACTCTTTGCTAAGTATGTATGCTGCTGCAACACTTGGACGGTATCGATGTCTTGATATGTACCCAATGCAATGGCGATTTTTGTCGCTAAGATAACACTATCCGACGTTACCAAGGTAATATCATGTGAAATTTTATTCGCTAAAAGTAGTTTGTTTTTAACAAAATACCACTGTGCTAACGCTAGTTTTGCTGGTTGATAGCCTAACCTGATCGCTTGTTGATACCAAAAAACCAACTTATCAACCGTAAAATCCTCATCATCTTTAGCTATTTTATTTTGATAATATTTTGCCAATTGAAAAGCACTTATTCCTTGGCTTTTTGCTAATTTTATCGAGTAATCAAGCCAACTTGGTGAGCCTTGAGGGTACTGTTGTCGTTTAATGGTAAAAGCCAACGGTATTGATAATGCTAAAGCTGCAGTTAACTGTTGTTGGCTGTAATGATTTAAGCGTAACTGGTTATTTAAATAAGGAACTAAAAAAAAAGAGCTTGATGATAACAATATCATCAAACTCAATACCATTAAGATCCTAAGCTTAAAATACATAGCGCAATTACTGTTAATTAGGCGTTACTTTTGCTCGTAACAAATCAAGCTCAAGCCTTGCGTATCTATGCTCAACAAACTCATAAACATTGGTACTTAGTGCCAATTTGAAGTAATTTTCTGCAATATGTTTTTGTTTATGCAACAAACTTAATTTACCCAGATAAAAATAAGCCTCACACAAACGTTCCGTTAACGCCGCTTGATTTGGTAAGCCATAAGGTAATTCTTGAGTAAACTGATTTATTGTTATTTCACTTAAATAAAGTTTAATGATCCGTTTCGCCCAAACATTATCTGCAATACTATTTTCTCCAGCGCGCAACTGCGCTAAGGCCAATTTACCATCAACTTTTGCTTGCGCAAGATATAACCACAGCAATCGATACGGATCACTGTCTTTATTTTGATGGAAATTGGTAAAATCTTTAACGGCTAAAGCAGGTCTATTACCGTAATAAAGTGCAATACCACGATTAAAACGTGCATATTCATGATCTGGTTTTAAGTCAAGTGCCGAATCAAATGCATCATAAGCCTGAGTAAATTCTTGCAATTGAGTGTAATGTATCCCCAAAAGATTATAAGCATCAACCAAATCAGGTTTTAAATGCAATGAACGATTAAAATCGAGGCGAGCTAGTGAATTTAAACCAACACTATCGTAACGAACCCCCCGATCATACAACAACTCGGCTCGTTGTTCTTTAGTGATTTTGGCGCGTTGAATAACTTCCGTTAATCGAGCAATGGCAATTTCACTTTTATAATTTATCGGTAATGGTTCCGCAATAATGAGCTGTTTCATTGCGGTGGAGTTTTGTTCTGCTGACGGTAAACTAGTACATGCTTGTGTAAGTAATACTAATGAAAAAGCAGACATTTTAATAAATAAGTTCACTTAAATATTTTTCCTATTTCTAATTGTCGCGGCAAGCGGCGACCTACATTGTGTAGGTTGTCACGAGTGCAGCGAGGCAAATCCCCGTCTACAAATTGTCGCAGCAAGCATCGACCTACAAACCGCTATAAAATCAATAAATTATATATTCAGCAACAGAAACATAGCTTTATTAAAACATAAAAGGGAGCAATTAAGCCCCCTTCTAAAATAATATCACAATAAACTAGTGATATTATTCTGCGTTGTCAGTTGGCGTTTGCTCTGCTGTTTTTTCAGCCGCTTCTTTAATACTTAAACGTACACGACCTTGACGGTCAACTTCAAGTACTTTAA
>CAZVPC010000039.1:0-8093 GCA_964629005.1 uncultured Pseudoalteromonadaceae bacterium
GAACCAGAACCAGAAAAAAAGGCAGGTTTTTTTGCTCGTTTAAAAAATAGTTTAACTAAAACACGACAAAATTTAGGTGGTGGCATTTTTGATTTGTTTCGTGGCAAGAAAATTGATGAGGAACTATTTGAAGAGTTAGAAACGCATTTATTATTAGCAGATGTTGGTGTTGATACCACTACTCATATTATAAATACGCTAACGCAATCAGCGAATCGACGTCAGCTAAAAGATGCAGAAGTCCTTTATGATTTACTTAAAGTGGAATTAAAAAAAGTTTTAACGCCGGTCTGTCAGCCGTTAGATATTTCAAAAATCAGTACTGCTCAAGAAAAACAACCGTTTGTTATTTTAATGGTTGGTGTTAATGGTGTCGGTAAAACAACTACAATTGGTAAATTAGCAAAACAGTTTCAAGCACAAGGCAAGTCGGTGATGTTGGCAGCCGGTGATACCTTTCGTGCCGCGGCGGTAGAACAATTACAGGTGTGGGGTGATCGAAATAACATCCCAGTTGTTGCGCAACAAACAGGGTCGGATAGTGCCTCGGTTATTTATGACGCAATTTCGTCTGCCAAAGCCAAAGATATTGATGTACTTATTGCTGATACGGCAGGACGTTTACAGAATAAGAGTCATTTGATGGAAGAATTGAAAAAAGTGGTGCGGGTGATAAAAAAACTTGACCCATATGCGCCTCATGAGGTGATGTTAACACTAGATGCCGGCACAGGACAAAATGCTTTAAGCCAAGCACAATTATTTAATGATGCCGTGCCTTTAACTGGGATCACCTTAACAAAACTTGACGGAACAGCAAAAGGTGGTGTTATCTTTGCGGTGGCGAATAAATTTACTATTCCTATTCGTTATTTAGGAGTTGGCGAAGGGATCGATGATTTACGTCCCTTTAATGAGGATGATTTTATCGATGCTTTATTTGAACGTAATAACTAAACAATAAGAAAATTAAAAAGCGATGATCCGTTTTGACCAAGTTAGCAAAACCTATCCCGGCGGTTTTTTAGCACTAAAACAGGTGAGTTTTAAGCTTGCCCCAGGAGAAATGGCATTTTTAACGGGTCACTCTGGTGCAGGTAAAAGTACTTTATTAAAGCTGATCAGTTTAATGGAAAAACCTAGCACGGGTCGAATTTCCATCAACAATACCGATTTAACCCAAATTAAATATAGGCAAGTCCCTTTTGTTCGTCGCGGTATCGGCATGATCTTTCAAAACCATAATTTGTTAATGGATCGTACTATTTTTGATAATGTTGCTTTACCTTTAATCATTGAAGGATATAGCCAAAAAGATATTCGTAAACGCGTTGAATTAGCGCTTGAAAAAGTTCACCTTGCTAACAAATTACGCTGCTTTCCCAAAATGTTGTCAGGCGGTGAACAGCAGCGGGTTGGCATTGCTCGTGCCATTGTTAATAAACCTGCGATAATACTTGCCGATGAACCAACGGGTAATCTCGATCCTAAACTCTCATTAGATATTATTCGTTTATTTGAAGAGCTTAATACTCTAGGCACTTCCGTTTTAATTGCCACCCATGATTTAGGTTTAATTGCTCGGATGAAATATCGCACCTTAACGCTTAAACAAGGAACCATGATCACAGACGGATTATTGCAACCTAATCTTGAGGTTAAAGCCGATGTTTAGCGCATCAAATAGTCGTATTGAGGTGACCTTGAAACAGCGAATTATTGCTTTGCCTGCTCGTCATTTACAACAAGCTATTGGTAGCTTGGGGGATTTATGGCGCACGCCCGTTGCATCACTAATGACTATTCTTGTTTTGGGGATCAGCCTAACCTTGCCAACCACGTTACATTTGTTCGTTAAAAATGCTGAACAAATAACTCAACAATGGAGTTCGGCCTCTGAAATTAGTTTATTTTTAAAGTTATCAACTTCTGATAAAAGTGCGCAAAACTTAGTGCAACAACTACAACTTTATCCTGAAATCGCTAAAGTTAGGTATATTTCAGCTAATGACGCACTAGCAGAATTTAAAAAATTATCTGGTTTTGGTCAAGCATTAGATTACCTTGATAAAAATCCTTTGCCGGCAACAATATTAGTAACGCCCACGAAACGATCGAGTCAAACTGAAGCGGCAAGAAAATTATTGGTAAAGCTAGAGCAACAACGTGAAGTAGAACATGGCAAGCTTGATTTAGAATGGCTTACCCGCCTTGAAGCGATGGCTCAACTAATTGAAGATGTAGTGCTCAGTATCGCTTTTTTATTATGTTTATCCGTGGTCTTGATTATTGGCAATACTATTCGTTTAGCCATTTCTAATCAAAAAGATGCGATAGCGGTGATGAAACTTGTTGGTGCTACGGATCAGTTTATTCAACGTCCTTTCCTATATACCGGCATGTGGTATGGTGTTTTTGGTGGTTTATTTGCAACGATCACTGAATTTTTTTTGGCACAATATTTAACTGTTGCTTTAGGGCATTTAACTGATCTTTACGGCAGTAATTTTGTACTGCAAGGTTTATCTTTTCATGAAAGCATTTTACTGATTTTATTTGCGGTAACTCTAGGCTTGGCTGGTAGTTATCTTTCGGTGCGTCAGCATATTCGACGCATTGAACCGACTACAGATTGATTTAAATCATATTTTTAATAAACTGTGTGGAATTAGTATGTGCTTTTGTTGGTCTAAACCTATGCTACCTTAAGATGCTGTCCTGAAATTCGTATTTTGAAGTATATTAGGATAACAATTGGAAACAAAATTACATTAGCAGCTCCCCTTTTATGAAAAGATAAAGCATGCTAATATCGCGAAGCTTGGTTTATTCAAGCGTAAGAAGCTGGAAAATAAGAGTGAGTGAGGTGTGTTTTATGAGTAATTCTATGCAAACAATGGCGTTAACAGTTCCGCAAAGTGGAAGTATCGAGTCGTATGTTCAATCGGCTTATAGTATTCCTATGTTGAGTGCTGAGCGAGAGCATGAGCTGGCGACTCGTTTGTATAATGAAGGTGACTTAAATTCTGCTCAAGAACTGATAATGTCACATTTACGTTTTGTGGTTCATGTCGCTAAAGGTTATTCGGGTTACGGCTTACCGCAAGCAGATCTTATTCAAGAAGGTAATGTTGGTTTAATGAAAGCGGTTAAACGTTTTAACCCTGAGGTTGGCGTTCGTCTGGTTTCATTTGCTGTACATTGGATCAAAGCAGAAATTCATGAATTTGTTTTGCGTAATTGGCGTATTGTTAAAGTAGCCACGACCAAAGCACAACGTAAATTATTTTTTAATTTACGAAAAAATAAAAAACGCTTAGGTTGGTTTAGTAAAGATGAAGTAACTAATGTTGCTGACACCTTGGGCGTTAGTGTGAAAGACGTGATGGAAATGGAGTCACGTTTAAGTAATCAAGATCAGGCGTTTGAATTATCGACAGACGATGATGATAACAGTGCGGGTGGCAGTTTTTCCCCAGCCCAGTACCTTGAAGATAAACAATCTGATTTGGCTAATTTAGTTGAAGATGCTAATTGGGAAGATCATGGTCAGAAGCAATTATTTGCTGCTATGGTAAATTTAGATGATCGTAGTAAAGATATTATTCAAACACGTTGGTTAAGTGATGCCAAAACTACACTGCAAGAATTAGCCAATAAGTATCAAATTTCAGCAGAACGAGTTAGGCAATTAGAAAAAAATGCGTTGAATAAACTCAAAGTTGCTATGGTTGATTATTAACCAAGGTAGGGTGACATCGTTTATAAAAAACCAACAAAATGTTGGTTTTTTTGTTTCTATAATATAGTCAAGATAGCGCTAGCCAAAGGAAGCTTTTTTTTGGTACACTAATTGTATAAAAATAATACTACAAAATAAATATTGGATACCTTGATGGAACCAGGGGATATAAGTGCTTTTTCTGCGGCTAAACAGCTGCCTAAAATAAAGTCACTTTTGAAAATGTATCGTCATGCTAAAACGATGCAATCAGGATTGCTGCAATTGTCAGAATTGACCAGCAAAATTACTGATATGCAGACGTTTTACCCTGCGCTTGAAGCGGTGATTAATTCGCTTTTTGTCGCCGATAGTTTTTTTATTGTGTTAACTAATCAACAACAAAAATTATCACTTGCCTATAGTCATAACCCTAAAGAACGGCGTTTACTTGAGCGTTTAGATCACCAAAATTGGCTGGAAAGTTTAACCGGTTTAGTGTTTTTAGAACGAGAGCCGGTTCATTGCGATGCATTACAACGGAAAAATTTAGCCAAATTAGGCAATATTGTGCTACATGGTTCTATTTGTGTTGATTGGATTGGCGTACCGTTAAAGCGAGGAAATCAAACCATTGGGGTTTTAGCGCTGCAAAGTTATACCGAACAACAGTTTTTTGCTGACCGAGATTGCGAATTGTTGCAATTTATAGCCGAACATTTAGTCACCGCCATTGATCGTGTTCAATCGCGAGAATTACTAGAAAAAAGTATCATACAACGTACGCATAAGTTGCAGCAAGCGAATGAAAAATTACAACAAGAAATTGTTGAACGCCAAAAAGCGGAAAGAATACATCAAGCAATGTTCGCCATTGCTGAAATAACCGCAAGCTCATTAGATTTAACGTCTTTTTATCACGCAATACATCAAGAATTGAATCAACTGATCAATGCTAATAATTGTTACATTGCTTTATTGCGGACTAATAGAACTGAACTTGAATTTCCTTTTTATATCGATGAAAGTGTTACTCCTACTAAAGTAAGACCCGTTGCCGAAGGACTAACCGAACTAGTGATTGATAGCGGTAAGGCTTTACTCATTGTCAATAAACAAATTTTTTCATTGGCAACTAATGGCACTATATCTTCACGGCCTTTTGAGCAAAAATATTTACGTGCCAATATGCCGATGCCGAAAGCTTATTTGGGTGTGCCACTCACTATTTCAGGAGAAATAGAAGGTGTACTAGCGATCCAACATCATCAAAATGCTAATGCTTATCAACATGCTGATTTAGAATTAATGCGTTTTATTAGTCAAAATATTGCCACGGCAATTGAGCGTAAATCAGAACAGGCTCGTCAACAGCGTAGCAGTGATGAATTAGAAAAAACAATTAGCGAACGAACCGAGGCTTTGCAGGCGAGTAATTTAAATTTACGGATGCAAATAGAAGAACGACGTAAAGCTGAATCTCGTTTGTATCACGACGCCCATCATGATGCCTTAACAAAATTACCGAATCGAGCCATGTTTACTGACCGACTTGCTTTCGCATTACGGCATTTAAAACGTCATCCTAATGCGAGATCTGCAGTATTATTTATTGATTTAGATCGATTTAAAATGATTAATGATACCTTAGGGCATCACGCCGGTGACTTGTTTTTAGTTGAAATATCAGCGCGATTAAAAAAATGTATTCGCGATAATGATGTTTTAGCGCGGTTAGGTGGTGATGAATTTGTTATTTTACTTGATTCGCTGCAAAATCAAGATGATATAGAAGAGATTGCCAGTCGGATCACTCACGAGGTTGAAAAACCGTTTGATTTAGAGGGTAATACCGTCTATTCAAGTGCTAGTATTGGTATTGCTCAGTGCTTACATCAATACCAAAGTGCCAATGAGGTGTTGCGAGATGCCGATGCCGCGATGTACCAAGCTAAAAATTTAGGTCGAGGTCGCTATGTGTTTTTTGATGCCAGCATGCGTGAACAATTGTTAGCTAGTATGACCTTAGAGCAAGAATTACGGGTAGCCATAAAACAGCAGCAATTTGAGCTTTATTACCAAAAGATTTTAGATTTATCTAAAACTCAAGTGATTGGTTTTGAAGCCTTACTAAGATGGCACCACCCAAGCAAAGGGTTGTTAACGCCGAGTCATTTTTTATTTATGGCTGAAGAAACAGGTTTGATTTTAGAAATAGAAGCATGGGTCATTAAGCAAGTATGTCAGCAGTTTACTGATTGGCAGCATGATGATGAGCATCACAATACATTTATTTCGGTTAATTTATCTGGACGGCACTTGAATCAAGCTAATCAATTATTAGAACTAGTGGCACAAATAGAGCAAAGTACACAACAACCGGAGCGCTTGATTTTAGAATTTGATGAAAGTGCTTTTTGTCAACAACCTGAATTAGCCCTGAAAAATTTACGTAAACTTAAACAATGTGGGGTTAAGTTGGCGTTAGATGATTATGGTGCTGGTTTATCATCATTAAACTTTGTTCATAATTACCCGTTTGAATTTATTAAATTAGATCGTAGTTTTATACGCTCGCTCAATAGTAGTGATAAAAACATCTCATTAATTAAAGCGCTCAGTGATTTAGGGGAGCGTTTTGGTTATCGTTTGGTTGCAGAAGGTATTGAAAGTGAAGAAATGCTAAATAAGGTCCAAGCGGCCGGTTGTGAATTTGGTCAGGGCTATTTTATTAATTATCCTGAAAAAATTGAGCTGGGTGGAGATGATGAAAGGATCATTCACTGCGCTTAATTCTAGGTTAATGATTATTTTCTTTGAAAATAGCCTTCTACTCGCAGTGCAACGCCTGGTGTGGTGGCAAAATTGTCAACTTTTGTCCATTCAACAAAAGGTTCAATTTCAAAAAACAACCATGTTTTTAAGGCATTAAAACGGTAGCGGTACCCTACTGTGTATTGATCAACTAAGCTACCATCAACACTACCATGGCGGCCATCCACCACAAAACTAAAAGCAGAAGCACGCTGGTTTCCTAATTGTTTCAAACGATATAGAGCATATTTCCATTCTTGGCCTTTAAATGCATCAGAAGCCCTAAGATAATAATTAACACGATATTGTTCAGATTTGCTCGCTTGATAGTTATATTCTAACAGCAAGCGCGCACCTAAACCGTCTTTAAGAAAGTAATAAAGTGAGGGTTCAATTTTTATACCGTGCTTTTTTTGCCACGAAAATCGACGTTTGTGCCGTACTCGATAAAAAATATCACCGCCAGAGATACCAATACGCGAATCAGTATAATTATCATCTTCACGTTTGTGCACATATCGAAGTGCTGCGGTGATTGATTCTTGACCAAAGGTTTGGCTAGCATCAAAACTGTCTAAGGGTAGTTCGCTTAAATTGTCATTACTGTCATCTGATAAAATTAAATCAGCGCGATTTTTTAAATTGGGCAAGGAAAGCTTTAATCTAAAGCGTGTTTTAAATTCGGATAGGCTGTTGCTTTTAGGTAACCAACCTAAACGAATTTTTACACTGGTCTTGGGTGGTTTTTGCTCATTTTCGTCGGCTGAAAAAAAGCCGTCAAACCAAAATGCAGATTGATAAACAGAGTTACTTATTTTTTCATGAAAGCTATTAGCCCAATCGTCCAAACTGTTAGTTGGCACTTTTTGGGGAGCTTCAGTTTTAGCTGTTTTTTGTTTTGCTGCTTTTTTGATTGTGTTTGTGTTCGCGTGTGCACTTAAACAGTTAAATATTATTAAAAAGGCAGCAATACTTTTAGTCTTAGTCATAGGTAAAGTTTATCCCAAAGTTGTTTTATCTCAAATTAATATCGGGTAATTGATGCTTTTTTTAAGTGAAACCTTATAATAACAACTATTAAAATTATAGGAGAAATTTATGGGTGGCATTAGCATTTGGCAACTTTTAATTATTGCGGTGATCGTGATCTTACTTTTTGGTACAAAAAAATTGCGTGGTTTAGGTGGCGATTTAGGCTCAGCGATCAAAGGCTTTAAAAAAGCGATCAGCGATGATGATAAACCTACTGAATCACTTAATGATCAATCTCAAACGAAAGCAACAACTTCAGAAAAAGCATCTGTCGAAAAAGAACAGGTTTAATTCATGTTTGATATCGGCTTTTGGGAAATTGTACTCATTTCTGTCATAGGTTTGGTCGTTTTAGGCCCTGACCGATTACCGGTGGCGATAAGAACGGTTAGAGGCTGGATTGCTGGTGCTCGAAATTTTAGTAATAGTGTTAAATCTGAACTTAAGGAAGAGTTACGCATACATGAATTACATAATGATCTAAAGCAAGCTGAACAACAAGCGATGAAGGATCTAACGCCTGAGG
>CAZVPC010000039.1:8193-18279 GCA_964629005.1 uncultured Pseudoalteromonadaceae bacterium
CATAATGATCTAAAGCAAGCTGAACAACAAGCGATGAAGGATCTAACGCCTGAGGTGGCCGAATCAGTTAGGTCATTACAAGAAGCGGCCGCCATGGTAACTCGTCCTTATCAGAAAAAAGAGCCACTTGAAAATACAGAAAAAAATGATTCAACAGATCCAGACAATAAGTTAACTGAATGACTATATCACCACAAGCCTCTACCCTTTTTGATCATTTGTTGGAATTACGTGCTCGACTATTACGTATGGTCGTTAGTATCTTAGTCATTTTTTGCTCGTTGATTTATTTTGCTCAAGATATTTATCAATTTTTGGCACAACCGTTATTATCAACAATGCCTGCTGGTTCGCAAATGATCGCTACCGATGTCGCCTCACCGTTTTTTGCACCATTTAAATTAACCTTAGTGCTGTCTGTTTTTTTGGCAATGCCTTTTATTTTATACCAAATTTGGGGGTTTGTTGCCCCAGGATTGTATCGTAAGGAAAAACGTCTAATTGCACCGCTAATGTTTGGGAGTACCGCGTTGTTTTACAGTGGTATTGCTTTTGGTTATTATGTGGTTTTTCCTATTGTTTTTGCCTTTTTTACCTCAATGGCACCCGAGGGCGTTACCATAGCAACGGATATCAGTAGTTATTTAGATTTTGTTTTAAAACTATTTTTTGCTTTTGGTGTCGCTTTTGAAATTCCAGTGATCATTGTTTTATTGTGTTGGACAGGGGTAAGTACACCAGAGAGTTTGCGCACTAAACGCCCTTATGTGGTTGTTGGTGCTTTTGTGATTGGTATGCTACTTACACCGCCAGACATTATCTCGCAAACATTATTAGCCGTGCCAATGTTGCTGTTGTTTGAGCTTGGCATCATTGTCGCATCATTTTATATCAGTAAAAATAATGACGATGAAGTAGAGGATGCCACCGAATGATAAAGAAACAAATTATAGTAGGATTGATTTTTTCCCTGAGTACTTTTTTTTCTTTTAGCCAAACAACGCAGCCATCTTCAATGGCTTGCGCTAAAATAACTGAAAATGTTAAGCGATTAAAATGTTTTGATTCATTAGTCTCACAAAATAAAAAGCTATTGATCAATCAACAAAATAGTGAAAAAAAACAAGCCAATAAAAATCTTAATAGCGCAACAACTAAGCTATCGAGTGCAACGGCTGCCGTTGCACTCGTCACTAAAACAAAAATGAATCAAGCGCAACTAGTGGCAAGTTTTGGTCAAGCGCATCTTGCCTCTAAAGATGAAAGAGCCTTTGAAGTAGTAGAGTTTGTGGTTAAATCAGCTAAACTTAAATTAAGCCAAAAATGGCAATTAACGTTTAACAATAATCAAACTTGGCAGACAAAAGAATTTAATCAATTTGTAAAATTTAAAACTGGTGATATTGTTATAATAAAACGCGGTGTGATGAATGCTTTTCATCTGAAAAAGAAAGGCTCAAAACGCACAATCAGAGTCCAACGAATAAAATAACGATAATTTTGTGATTGATATTGGCGTTAACTTAACGAATCAACGTTTTACGCATGACTTACCCAGTGTGCTTGAACGAGCAATAAGCACAGGGATTGAGCGCTTAATTGTAACAGGAACAAGTATTGCTGTTAGCCAGCAAGCACTAGCCTTGTGTCAAAAATATCCAGATTTTTTATCTGCCACGGCTGGTATTCATCCTCATGATGCTGATAATGTTAGCGATAATTTTATTGCAGAATTAACTGAGTTAGCTAATCATCTTAGTGTTAAAGCCATTGGTGAGTGTGGCTTAGATTTTAATCGTAATTTCTCGTTACCAGAAAACCAAATAAAGGTTTTTAAGGCTCAAATTGCTTTAGCGGCGCAACTTGAAATGCCTTTGTTTTTACATCAACGAGATGCATTCGAACCTTGGTTTGATTTGTTAGAACCTTATTTTGATCGCTTGCCCGCAATGATTTCTCATTGTTTTACGGGTAATAAAGATGAATTACAGTGTTGCTTAGATGCCGGCATGTATATTGGCATTACCGGATGGCTGTGTGATCATCGTCGCGGTAAGCAATTACAAGATATTGTCAAGTATATTCCACTTGATCGATTGTTGATCGAAACAGATGCGCCGTATTTAAAACCAAAAACGATGATAACAAAAACAAAAAATAGCCGTAATGAACCGTGTTATTTACCGTATGTGGTACAAAAACTAGCAGAAAAAACCGCTTATTCTGTGCCTGAAATTATAGCGCAAACCAGTGTTAATGCACGACATGTATTTCGACTTGATCAAACGAACAAAACCTTGGTTGCTCAAAGTATAATCGCAGCAAAACAGCTAAAAGAAGGCATTTTGCCATGCAGATAATAAAAGGCTTAATTGCTTTGATGATGTTGTTATTCAGCAGTTTGGTTCTGTCAATGCCAAATTATGATGTTAGCCATTTAGAAAAAACACGATTAGTTAACAATTATTGGCAATTGTCGACGAATACTTTTAGCGCTAAAAGGTCGGCTAAAACGGCACTTGTTCAGTTGCTTAATTTGCAGGAAGATCAATGGCAAAGTGTACAAAAAAATCGTTTCAATGTTACCGCCACACCAATAGGGAATTGGTTTGCGGTTGAGCTGTCAAATAGTTTGGCGCACGAAAAGTCAATTTACCTCTCGGTATTAAATAACCCCTTAGTGGTTAAAATGCAATTGTATAGCCGCTCTTTAGCTACATCGCAAGGGCATGATGTTGCAATGAAACAAACGCCGCAAGAACAAATGCTCACTTTAAATAGTAATGATTTACGCTTTAGCCATATAACGTTAAAAGCACATGAAAAAATAAAACTTTACTTATATATCGTTGCTGAACATAAGTTAAACCTTACCGTGAAGTTATCTGATGAAGCTAGTTTCTTAAAAGCCAGTAGAGATCAACAATTTAACTCAGGCATTGCCATCGGCGGCATCGTTTGTTTAGCATTAATTGAATTACTTTGGTTTTTTGCTAGTGGTTTAAAAAGTGCGTTATTACTCACGGGTTATTTTGTTAGCCGTGCCATGTTGCTGGCGGCGTTGTTGGGTTGGAGTTTGTTTTATTTATTGCCCGACATGCCAGAATTACGGGGTGTTGGCTTACCGTTATTAGCGGCGTTATCGTCAATATTTTTTCTTTGGTTTATTATTGAACTATTTGATTTAAACCATGGGCACTCAAAATTAACTCGTATTATTCGTTATTTTTGCTGGTTAGTTTTGGCGTATATTCCACTAAGCTTACTACTAACGGTGACACAAAATATTTTCATTAGTTTTGCGATTCATTTATTAACCACGCTATTGTTAGTGATCATTGCCTCCTGTTTGCTCAAGAAACAAAATCGGCTAGCCGGATTATTTACGGTGATCGCGGTATTGCAATTGATTTTTTTACTCGCCGTTATGGCGACTTCGCTGTGGTTAGGCTTAGAACTTGATCAATATCGTGCCAATATACTGCATGTTGATTTTTGGTTGAATGGTTTATTGATCAGCTTTTTGTTAAGTCGACAGTTTTATTTTGAAAGCAAAGATAAAGAATTGGCGCAACGACAAGCACTAGATCATGCCATTAGCTCTAAAAATTCACAAAATGAGTTAATTGCGCTGCAAAATGAAAACCAAGAAATATTAGAGCAACATGTACAAGAGCGTACTTTAGAACTCAATATTGCCTTACAAGAATTAGGGGAAGCTAATCAAGAATTAGCCCGTAAAAATACCCTTGATGAATTAACTGGCTTAAATAATCGTCGTTTTTATGATCAAAAAATTCTGGCTGAATTTCGTCGTAGTAAACGTAATTTAACGAGTTTGAGTCTGGTTTTGATCGATATTGACCATTTTAAGAAAGTTAACGACACTTATGGTCATCAGGCGGGTGATCAATGTTTGCAACAAATCGCTGAGAAAATTAAAGCGAGCTTAAAAAGAAGTACTGATATTGGCTGTCGCTATGGTGGCGAAGAATTTTGTTTGATATTACCTAATACTGACACTTTAGGCGCAATAGAATTGGCAGAAAATTTACGACAGAGAGTGAGTCAAACTCAATGTGAATTTGACGATGTTAGCTTGCAAGTCACTATCAGTTGTGGCGTGAGTACTTATAAACAACAAGCTGACGTTAATCCGGAGCAAATATTTGCCGCTGCAGATAAAGCACTTTATCAAGCAAAACATAATGGTAGAAATCAAACTTGGCAATATGCGATTGAAGATTTGTAAAATTTTTTTGGAGTTTAATAATGAGTAATGCCTTTGGTCAATATCCAGCCCGTCGTTTACGACGGATGCGAAAAGATGATTTTTCAAGACGATTAATGGCCGAGAATCAATTAACGGTGAATGATTTAATTTACCCTGTTTTTGTTTTAGAAGGTGAAAACCAACGTGAAGCCATTGCCTCAATGCCGGGTATTGAGCGTAAAAGTCTTGATTTATTGCTAGAAGAAGCGCAAGAACTGGTTGACTTAGGTATTCCTGCGATTGCTATTTTCCCGGTGACACCCGCAGATAAAAAATCATTATTGGCCGAAGAAGCCTATAACCCTGATGGGCTAGCACAGCGCACAGTAAGAGCATTAAAAGCTAAATTTCCACAACTAGGTGTGATCACCGACGTGGCTTTAGATCCGTTTACCACCCATGGTCAAGATGGCATTTTAAGCGAAAATGATGATAATAAAGCGGGTGAACAAGGTTATGTGCTCAATGAGGTGACTAAAGCGATTTTAGCGAAACAAGCCTTGTCTCATGCCGAAGCGGGTGCTGATATTGTTGCTCCGTCAGATATGATGGATGGTCGTGTTGGCGCTATTCGTGACATTTTGGAAGAAAATGGTTTTGTTAATACTCGAATTTTAGCCTATTCAGCAAAATACGCTTCAAATTATTATGGTCCTTTTCGTGATGCGGTCGGCTCGGCTAGTAATATTAAGGGAGGTAATAAATATTCTTATCAAATGGATCCGGCTAATAGTGACGAAGCCTTACACGAAATTGCTCAAGATATTCACGAAGGTGCTGATATGATTATGGTTAAACCAGGCATGCCTTATTTAGATATAGTTCGTCGGGTGAAAGATACCTTTAAAGCACCAACGTATGCTTATCAAGTCAGTGGCGAGTACGCGATGCACATGGCGGCAATTCAAAATGGTTGGTTAGCCGAAAAACCTTGTGTAATGGAAGGTTTACTCGCATTTAAACGCGCAGGTGCCGACGGTATTTTAACTTACTTTGCTAAAACGGTAGCGCGCTGGTTAAAAGAAGAATAATTCGCTGTGTTTAGATTGCTGACTAGGTTCAGCAATCTTGAGGTAGCACGGGTATATGATTAATCTGCTTTGATCGTGAGCGATAAGCCGATAGTTTGTAAATGTTGATCTTCTTGTTTGAGTTCATCAGCAATTAACGGATGTTGTTTAAGCCAACCGTTAGGTAAAGATAATTGAATGTTATTGTTGCTCACTTGACACTGGCAACAAGGTAAAACATCATCACAACGACGACGACATAAAACGATAGCTAAGCGTAATATTGTCAACAAATAACCCGCACTATGATCATTGGTCACCGATTGGTTAGTTAATAATTTATGGTCAATATCACCTTTGTGTAAGCGCACTAGCGTGACTAAAAATTGCCGCTCTGCTTGATCAAACCCAGGTAGATCCGTGTTTTGAATAATATATGCGCCGTGTTGACGGTGATATTTATATTCAAGTAACAAACCAATTTCATGGATCATGCAGCCAGCTAATAAAAGTTGGTAACTATTGTCTTTTTTTAGTTGCCATGCGTTAGCAAGTTGATCAAATAAAGTTTCTGTATGAATTAATACCCGTTTACCGTGTTGTCGATCAATATGGAAGCGTTCTATTAAACCTTGTATGGTGCGTTGTCTTATGGTTTGAGCGCGCATATTAGGCAACATTTCATAAAGCAATCCCTCGCGCACAGCACCAGAAGATAATTGTAATTGGGTTATTTTTAGGCTTTCAAATAAGGCAATAAGAATAGCAACACCAGAAGCAAAGACGGGTTTTCGTTCAGAGACTAAACCTTTTATATCAATTGTTTTGATTTGTTGGCAAGCGATCAAGTGTGCCATTATTTCTTGTAAAAAGGGTAAGGTAATAATGGCAGGTTTATTTCGTTCGCGTAAAATTTCACCTAAAGCTTGAGTGGTGCCAGAGCCGCCAAGTACTGAATGCCAACCAATAGCTTGATAACTTGCCACAATAGGTTTGATCTCTTTTTTAGCGGCACAGATCGCGTTTAAAAAATTCTCTTTGGTCAGCTCATTATTAGTGCTGTTTTTCTGAAAGTATATTTGATTATAAGTGACACAGCCAATATTTAAGCTGCAAACTTGTTTAGCAGTAAAGGCTTCACCGGCAATAATTTCAGTGCTAGCTCCGCCAATATCTATAACTAAGCGTTGTTTCTCACTACAACTGGTGTGCGCAACACCTAAATAAATTTGTTCAGCCTCTTGTTGACCACTTAATAGCGTGATTTTATGCCCTAAGGTCTGTTGCGCCTGTTGTAAAAAATCATCCGCATTAATGGCTATTCTTAGTGTAGCTGTTGCCACAACACGAATATTATTGGGTGGAATATCTTGTAAACGTTCAGCAAAAAAGCTTAAACACTCAATTCCCCTTGCGATTGCAGTTTCACTCAAGTGGTTATCGGTGTTTAATCCCGAAGCTAGCCGCACTTTGCGTTTTACTTTGTCAACAATTTGTACGCTATCGGCAACTAAGCGGGCAATCAGCATATGAAAACTGTTTGAGCCTAAATCGATAACAGCGTACAAGGGAGAATGATTCGAATTCACCAGCATAAACCTATGATCTACGTCGTTGCCCACCAGCGCGATTTCTATTTTGACCACCATTATGGGATTTATGGCGACGATATCTAGGCTTAGGTTGAGGCAAATCGGTTAATAACGAATCGGGATCATAATTACTTACCGGTAAACTATGATCAATATAGGCTTCTATTGCCGGCAGGTTAAATACGTAACCTTCACAAGCAAAACTTATAGCGTGTCCTGTTGCACCGGCTCGACCTGTACGACCAATACGGTGAACATAATCTTCACAATCATCAGGCAAATCATAATTAAAAATATGGGTTACACTGGGAATATGCAAACCTCGGGCGGCAACATCGGTCGCAACTAAAATATCTAATTGACCGGTAGTGAACTGTTCTAAAATTTTTAGGCGTTTTTTTTGTGGTACGTCCCCTGTTAATAAGCCGACCCGCAATTTATCGGCTTCTAAGTGCGCAAAAACATTTTCGCAACTGTGTTTTGTATTGGCAAAAATAATGGCTTTATCAGGCCAGTCATTTTCAATTAGGGTTTGTAACAGCGCCATTTTATCTATGTTTGATGGGTAAAAAAGTTCTTCACTGATGCGAATGTTGGTTTTTTGATCGGGCTCTACTTCAACACTAACAGGATCATTCATATGTTCAAAGGCGAGCTCTTTTACTCGAAAAGAGAGCGTTGCCGAAAATAACATGCTTAAACGTGTCGTAGCGGGTGGCATTTTTCTAAACATATAACGAATGTCTTTGATAAAACCAAGGTCAAACATACGATCAGCTTCATCGAGTACGACAACGTTAATATGATTGAGTTGGTAAACGCCTTGTTTAAAGTAATCAATGAGTCGACCACAAGTGCCAATTAAAATATCAACACCTTGTTCTAAGGTGATACGTTGACTTTCATATCCCTCACCCCCATATACTACACCAAGGCGTAAGCCAGTACTTTTTGCCATTTCTATGGCATCACGGTGAATTTGTATAGCAAGCTCGCGCGTAGGTGCCATGATCAAGGCTCTCGGCTGTACTTGCTTTTGATGTTCAGGTTTTGTTAGTAATAAACGATGAAAAGTAGCCGCTAAAAAGGCAATAGTTTTGCCTTCACCAGTCTGTGCTTGACCAGCAATATCTTTGCCCTCAAGTAGAACAGGTAAAGCTTTTTCTTGAATAGCGGTGCAATAGTGAAAGCCCATAGCTTCCAAACCGGTCACTACTTGCGGATCAAGGGCAAGATCAGTGAATTTGGTTTCAGTTAAATGTGTTTTTTTCATAAGTTAATCTTAACAGATTAAACAAAAAACTAAAAATTGATAATCAACACTATATCCTCAAGTTATTTGAGTATATAATTTTTTTAATAAAATAAAGGCGGTAGTGCCGACATCAATGGAGAAAAAAATGAGCGATAAAATTGTTCAGTTGAGCGATGATAGTTTTGAGTCTGACGTTATCAATGCTTCAGGCCTAGTATTAGTTGATTTTTGGGCAGAATGGTGCGGGCCATGTAAAATGATCGCACCGCTACTTAGCGATATTGCTGATGAATACGATGGTAAAGTAAAGGTCGGTAAATTAAATATTGATCAAAATTCTGCGACACCGCCGAAGTACGGTATTCGTGGTATTCCGACTTTATTGTTATTTAAAGATGGTAGCCTTGCCGATACTAAAGTGGGTGCGCTATCAAAAACGCAATTAAAAGAGTTTATTGATAAAAATTTATAAGTTTTGCAGCCCATACTTTAACTATGGGCTTTCTTTGCGCTTTTTCTTTGCTATATTACTTTTTTAATGCTAACTTTATAACTCTAATAAAGAAACGCGCCAAAATCCCTTAAATTTTCATGCTGAATATTTTATGCAAAATACTCTCATGCTACTTACATTCATGAATAATCGCCATCAGGCAACACTAACTACTATAAAATAGTAAAGAACCCCACTATGAATCTTACCGAACTTAAAAATAACTCTATCAATGAACTACTAAGCCTTGCTGAATCAATGAAACTTGATCACTTGGCACGCATGCGAAAACAGGACATAATTTTCGCAATTTTAAAAGCTCACGCAAAAAGTGGCGAAGACATTTTTGGCGGTGGCGTTTTAGAAATTCTTCAAGATGGATTTGGTTTTTTACGCTCGGCAGAAGGTTCTTATTTAGCAGGGCCAGACGATATATATGTATCACCAAGCCAAATTCGCCGTTTTAGTATGCGCACGGGTGATTCCATTTTTGGTAAAATTAGGCCACCTAAAGATAGTGAACGTTATTTTGCGCTATTAAAAGTGAACGAAGTTAATTTTGATCGACCAGAAAATTCTCGCAATAAAATTTTATTTGAAAATTTAACCCCTATTCATCCAAACCAACGTTTAATTATGGAACGTGGTAACGGCTCGACTGAAGATATTACCGCTCGTGTACTTGATCTAGCGTCACCTATTGGCAAAGGGCAACGTGGTTTGATTGTTGCGCCGCCTAAAGCGGGTAAAACACTATTATTACAAAATATTGCCCTGAGCATCGCTTATAATCATCCTGAATGTGAATTAATGGTGTTACTTATTGATGAGCGTCCAGAAGAAGTGACTGAAATGCAACGTTTAGTTAAAGGTGAAGTGATTGCTTCTACTTTTGACGAGCCGGCTAGTCGTCATGTTCAAGTAGCTGAAATGGTAATAGAAAAAGCAAAACGTTTAGTTGAGCATAAAAAAGATGTGGTGATTTTACTTGACTCTATTACGCGTTTAGCTCGTGCTTATAACACCGTTATTCCGTCATCAGGAAAAATACTCACCGGTGGTGTTGATGCGAACGCATTGCATCGTCCGAAGCGTTTCTTTGGTGCTGCACGTAATATTGAAGAAGGGGGTAGTTTAACCATTATCGCAACAGCTTTAGTAGAAACAGGCTCTAAAATGGATGAAGTTATTTACGAAGAGTTTAAAGGAACAGGTAATATGGAACTACACCTTTCTCGTAAAATTGCTGAAAAACGAGTATTTCCAGCGATCCATTATAATCGCAGTGGTACTCGTCGCGAAGAGTTACTAACTAAACCCGACGAATTACAAAAAATGTGGATATTACGTAAAATTGTTCATGATATGGGTGAAATAGATGCAATGGAGTTTATGATCGATAAATTGTCCATGACCAAAACGAACAATGAATTTTTTGATTCGATGCGCCGTAAATAAAATTA
>CAZVPC010000040.1:0-14046 GCA_964629005.1 uncultured Pseudoalteromonadaceae bacterium
TAACTATTAACCATTGCCAAACGCATTTGGTAACCGCGCTCACGTTTAACATATTTTTTCCATTGTTGAGCCACTTTTTTACTGCCTTTGATTTTTTCTGCTTCGGCGAAAGCGCTTAAGGCATCATCAAACTTTTTCAAATTAAAGCTGGCCATGCCTTGAACTAAATACATGTTACCTAATTGCGTAACACCCCCTCGGGCAATCGCTTTGGTTGCATAATCAATGGCGGCTTGCCATTTTTCATTATTGAGGTAAGTTTGCGCCAACTGAGCATCAAATTTTCCAGTATCAGCAATTTTGCTCACTTGTTTTAATACTGGGATCGCTTTATTTGCTTCTTTCGCATTAAGGTACGCTTGCGCTAATAAATTCAGATATTTTTCTTCGGCTTTAACCGCCCCTGTTGACAAGGCAGAGTCTAATAATTTAGCACATTTATAAGGTGCGCCATGGTACATATACATTTGTGCTAAGGTAATAATATCAGCACCTTTAGTGACATAACCAGCCTGATAAGCCGCTTCCATTACCGCTAACTGTTTATCTTCTTGCTCTAATTCACCATACATTCCTGATAACTGTAGCCAATATTGTGGTTTATCATACAAACGGACTAATTTTTCTAATACCTGCACCACCTTTTTGGGCTGCTGTAGCTCATAATAAGACGCCCGTTGCAAAATCAACCAATTTTCTTTCGGTGCTTCTTTTTTCGCTTCAGCCATACTCACTGCCTTTTTAATATGCATAAGCGATTGCTGATACTGTTTGTCTTGATAATACACTTGCGCAAATAAAACCTGCTGGCTAGCATTTAATGGCTTGCTATTATCGGCTTGCCAACGTTTTAAAAAAGCTAACGTCTGCTTATAATCTTGCTTTTGCATGGCAAGTTGAGCTAATGAGTACAAGGTTGATAAATACAGAGAATCGGGGATCGCTGCTTCATTAACAACCTGAGTAAAACTGTCAATGGCATTATCAAGATCGTCGTTACTGTAATACATAAAGCCATAGAAGTTCCACAACATTGCTCTTTCATAACTATTTAAACTGTCGAGTCGATCTTTAACGTCGTCAAGCACCTCAAAACCAGCAATTTTATCACCGTCATCAGCAAGTTTCTGTGCACGAGCTAACTGGGTATAAACACGGTTGCGCATCGCCGGTACTTTTTTTACCTGTCGTTTTTTACTTAGCTGTTTTTGTTCATTGCCATTCTCAGCCTGAACATTAGTAACCATCAGCAATGAAGCCAGCGATAACATGCTCACACTCAACCACGAGATCAACTTTTTAGTCGAATCTTTATTGCGATTTTTATTCAGAGACATTTTTATTCTCCCTTTGTCTGTTAACCATCAATTTGAAATGATATTTTATTTTGCACACCCGCAACTTCCATGGCAACGCCATCAACAACGCGCGGTTTGTATTTAAATTTTGCAGCAGCGTCAAGTGCTGCACGTTCAAAAATACCTTCAGGTTTTGCTTCAACAACCTTGGCATCTTTAACTGAGCCATTTTTACTCACGGTAAATTCAACAATAACGTATCCTTCAAGCCCCCGAGATTGAGCGCGGCGCGGATAAATAGGAGCAACTTTAACAATGGGCAAATAATCGCCATCACCGCTACTTAAATTTAATCCTGCCGATAATGCAACATCGGCTTGCACGTCGGCAGCAAAATTAATACTGATCGCATTACTGTTAGGATTAGCTTGCTTCATTTGCGGTTGCGTTAATTGTGGCGGTGGCTCTTTCGGTTTTGGCGGCTTGCGCGGTTTACGATCTTTTTTCGCGATCACTTCATCTTTTTTTAAACGAATAAAGTCGAGCACATTACCTTTAGGGGGTTCAGACATAGCATTATTACCCCCAGCGATCAGCGTTTGCATACCCCACAAGATCACAAAAGTCATCGCTATTGCTAAACCCAACGCAATAACGTATCGACCAGTTTGCTTGATCATGACTTAAACCTCTTGTGCGGCAATAGAAACATCATAAACACCCGCTGCACGAGCTGCATCCATTACCTTGATCAAAACATCAGTGGTTGCTTTTTTATCGGCCTGAATAACCACGGTACCCTGTGGATTTTCAGCTTTTAAACGTTCAATGTTCGCCTGTACAGTACGCACATCAACATGACGTTTGTTGATCCAAATTTCGCCTTTGTCGCTGATCGCTACCAATATATTGGCGCGTTCTTTTTTTACCGCTGTCGCAGCTTCAGGGCGATTTACTTCAATGCCCGCTTCTTTAACAAACGATGCGGTAACAATAAAAAATATTAATAAAATAAAGACCACATCAAGCATTGGGGTCATGTTGATTTCTTCGTTCTCGTCTTGCTCTTGCAACATTCTCGTTAAAGGTGAACGCATAATAATTCTCTTTTAAATTAATGTACCAATGACTTAATGGTCAATTGGCATACTATCTTCTAATAATTCGGCTTCGCGCTTGGCGGTACGATTAAGCCAAGTATAAGCAAAAACCCCTGATAACGACCCGACCATACCCGCCATAGTTGGAATGGTCGCACGCGAAACACCCGATGCCATTGACCTTGCATTACCACTACCAGAGATCGCCATCACATCAAACACTTCGATCATGCCAGTAACCGTGCCCAGCAATCCTAATAAAGGACACAGCACCACCAACGATTGGATCAAGGATAAATTTTGTTGTAACTTCTCAGTTCCCCGAGAAATTAGTGCTTGCCGAATTTGCTCAGCATTCCATGACCTTTGCTCAGTGCGTTGTCGCCAAGTCATCTTTAACTGTTTTTTTATAGAACGATAACCGTTAAAAACAAATAATAATCGTTCAAAAATGAGCAACCACATGATGCAAATAACAACCGCAATAACCGTTAAAACTTGACCACCGGTATCCATAAACTCACGAATGGACTGCATCATTTCGATAAGCGTAATCACCCGTTACGCTCCTTTGGCTGCTTGCTCATTACTTTCAGCAAGTTCCGCAAGTATACCAGTGCTTTGTTGTTGTAAAATATTGATGATGCCGCGACTGCGTGAGTTTAATAAAGCGAAAATAAACACCATAGGAATAGCGACAACTAGGCCTAATACCGTGGTAACTAACGCTTGTGAAATACCACCTGCCATTAACTTAGGATCGCCAGTACCAAATAATGTTATCGCTTGGAAAGTATTAATCATCCCAGTTACTGTGCCTAATAAACCAATCAAGGGGGCAACCACAGAGATAATTTTAATGAGGGTCAAGCGGCTAGATATTTTCGGTACTTCGCGCAAAATAGACTCTGATAATTTCAGTTCTAGGGTTTCGTTATCAACATTAGGGTTATTTTCTTTAACCTGCATTACTCGACCCAACGGATTATCGTTAGACGCTTTTGCTGATTTTAATTGGCGCTTAACTTTTGCACCCATAATAAACAAACTAATGAAACGTTCTAGGGCGATTAATAACCCCACTAAACCTATCGCTAAAATAACATAACCAACGGTGCCGCCTTGCTCAATACGTTCTTTGGTATCAGGCGCTTGCACTAATAAACTTAAAATTGAACCACCGGTAGGATCTAAAGCAAACGGGATAGTTTCTTTAGGATGTGCACCTAACGCTGCTGCTGTTTCTAAATACCGTGATGAGGGTTGACGCATTAACTCAGCTACCGAGCCAGTTTCATCAATATATTCAAGGTACTTGCCCGCAGAGATCAGATTAAAACCACCAATACGAGTTACGTCGGCTTGATGGCGTTCACCATTAGCTGCCACAACTTCACGTTTAAAAGTAACCACTTTTCCGTTTTCAGTCATTTCACGTTGCAATTCAAACCATAAACGTTCAATTTCAGCAATAGAAGCCAGCTTTGAAGATGAACCCATACTTTGGGCAAATTCATCTAAAAACTTACCGCGACCAGGAAATTGCGCAGAAACCACTGAAGTTTGAAATCTATTTTTAGTGTCGCCTGATACTTGTTGCAATACACCAAATAACTCTTTCAATTCACCCAAACGTTTGTTTAACGCATCAGTTTTATTAGCCAAGTCTACTTCATTGTTTTGAAAGCTTTTTTCAAGTTTGGTACTTAGGTTAACCTGCTGATTTCGAGTTGATTTAGCCTTTTTCAATAATTGATCTTGTTGATTTACTTTCGCCTTAAATTCTTTTTCGCGAGCTTTGTTTTGCTTTGTTTGCGCAATTTTTCCCTGCGCTAACTGCGCAAGCAAATCATCAAGATTCGCCGCATTATTTGCCATAACTGAACTGGCAGTAATAACTAAAGCAATAATGACCATCGATTCAACTATGTGCTTAGCTAATTTGTTTATGACTAACTTTTTCATTATAAATAGTTCCAATTATCTGTTATTACGATGCATTATGCTGTGGCGCTAATGGCACCATAATTAAATCGGGGGCTAATTGTTTACGCGCAATACGTAAACCTTTATTAATAGCTAAACGATAACTTTGTGGTAATTCTTGCCAGCTTTTGCTGCGACTATCCCAAAGCCCTAATTTACTACCGTCACGTGTTTGATAAATAAAGCTAACCCGACCAATGCGTAAAAAATCAACATCGCGTTCACTACCATCAACAGTTAATAAACCGCTATAAGCTTCTATAGTGCGACCATAATCTACTTCAATTTGATAGGCTTCTAACACGCGACGAAATTTTTCAGAAACAGCAATATCAGCACGCGCCATCATCGTTTGTAAACTCGCAAGACGATGACTTCGCTCTTGTGGTAGAAAAGGTACGTCTAAGTTAACAAATTCAGCTAATGTTGAAATCATTCGTGCCATTAAAGGAGAAATTTGGCGTTCAATAATACTGACTTGTTCCATTGATTTACCAAGTTGGCTTAATTCACCTAATTGGCTATCAATTTGCTTTTGCATTTGTTGGTTATACACTTGCAAACCATCAATTTCTTTATTTACCGTTTTAAATTTTTGCAATTTAGTAAGCACTTGCTCACTAAAGCCATCAACACGCTGCTGCGATTTAGCTGCAGACTGGTTGATTTGTTCACCTGCATTGACCACAGCAGATAATTGATTATCTTGCGCGTAAGTTGTAGCAGTTAACGCATTAATGCTTAAAAATAAGCTAGCTTGCGCTAATTTGGACAGTCTCATATTCAAACCTTAGATGTAGTTTGGGTTAATATTTAATTAAAAGGATTTTACGGTAGAAATATGACAGTTAAGTTTCACTAACATGGCAAATTTATGAAATGACATTAAAAGCGCGGTTAAAACCCCGTCTACGTTAAATGTTCATTGCACGGTTAAAACCTCGCCGATTTTATGAATAAACATCTCTATTGAGAATAATAATCATTTGACTTGTGTGCTGCACCTAGCCTTACTATATTTGTTATGTAATAAAATTTCACTTTTAAAAGGTATAATATGAATATAGAAAAGATGCCAAATTTAACTCGGCGACGTTTTGTGCAGGGTACCCTCGCCACAGCAGCATTAATGTCGTCAGGAATATTTAGTCAACTTTCTTTAGCTAAAAGTAATTCTACCGAATTAACAGGAAGCGTATTTGATTTAGAAGTAGCTCCTTTACCTGTAAATTTTACGGGAGTACCCTCTACGGCAACCGTGGTTAATGGTTTATTACCCGGACCTGTTCTTCGCCTTACCGAGGGAGACACAATAACTATTCGCGTAACCAATAAACTCCCTGAAATGACCACTATTCATTGGCATGGTATTATTTTAGACAGCGAAATGGACGGTGTACCTGGTATTAGTTTTACCGGTATTGAACCTGGCGAAACATTTGTTCATCAATTTAAAGTTCAGCAACACGGTACCTATTGGTATCACGCTCATACTTTACATGAACAAACGGGCTCTTATGGTGCTTTGATCATTGAGCCTAAAGATAAATCGCAAGAGCCTAACGTCGATAGAGATTATCCTATTGTTCTAAGTGACTGGACAGATGAAGACCCTGTTGAGGTTTTTATGAATCTGAAAAAAATGGGGGGCTACTATAATTATCAGCAACTTACTGCTCAAGATTTTATTAATGATGTGTCAACACTAGGTCTCGGCAATGCTATATCTAAACGCTCAGTGTGGAATGAAACTCGTATGAGTCCTACCGACTTTAGCGATGTTTCTGCCGCTACCTATACTTATTTAATGAATGGTAATTCAGCCGCATCAAATTGGAAGGGTTTGGCTAAAGCAGGTGAAAGAGTACGTTTGCGCTTAATTTGTGCAGCCACTGCCACCTATTTTGATGTTAGAATACCTGGATTAAAGCTCACCGTTATATCTACCGATGGTCAAGCGGTTGAACCTGTTATTGTTGACGAGTTACGCCTTGGACCTGGTGAAACTTATGATGTGATTGTAGAGATCCCTGATCATCAAGCCTATACCATTTTTGCTCAATCGTTAGATAGATCAGGGTATGCTCGCGGTACATTAACACCAAATGAAAGTATGGTGGCTGTAGTGCCTGAATTAGATAATCCCGCTTTATTAGAGCCTATTGATATGATGGGTGCTATGGCGCAAAAATCTATTGCTGGCAAGATGATGTCTATGGGAAAACTTAAACCACCTAACCATGCACGTACTGAATACGGTGCAGGTGTAGACATGCGCATTGATTACCCTCGAATAAATTTAGATGACCCAGGAGCTGGTTTGCGAAATAATGGGCGCAGAGTGCTAACCTATGCTGATCTAAAAAGTTTAGTCCCTCCTGAAGATAACCGAGCACCGAGTAGAGAAATTGAATTACATTTAACGGGAAATATGGAACGTTTTATTTGGTCAATAGATGGTTTAAAGCTTAATGAAGCAAAACCATTACACTTCCCACTTGGTGAACGCATTAGAGTTATTTTTCACAACGACAGTACCATGTCACATCCGATGCATTTACACGGTATGTGGTCAGATCTTGAATCGCCTGATGGAAAATTTCAGGTACGAAAACACACTATTTCGGTGCAACCTGCACAGCGTGTTAGTATGTTAGTTACTGTTGATGCTAAAGGCCGCTGGGCTTTCCATTGTCATTTGTTATATCACATGGCAGCAGGCATGTTCAGAGAGGTAGTTGTAGCATGAGTATATTTCAAAAAGCAAAACAGCCACTTACCTGCTTCAAACCCTTAGCAACGATCATTTTGCTCAGTTATGGCGCTTTATCATCCACCGTTTCAGCTCAAGATACAAAACCAACCATGCAAGGTGGCAGCGCCCCCGTAAACGCACGCGATCCAAATGCTAACTCTGGCGGCTATGAATACCGACATATGGCGGGCTGGGAAGACACCGACGAAATCACCTTTAGCAAGGTAATTGCCGACCAATTTGAATATCGTAACAATAATAATGGTAATGGCACTTTACGCTGGGACATGCAAGGATGGCGTGGAACTGATTATCAAAAGTTGTGGCTTAAATTTGAAGGTGAAGATGAAACATCATCAGGTACAGGTGATTTGGAGCTACAAACACTATATAGCTATTCTATTGCCTCATTTTGGGATTTTCAAATTGGTGCTCGCTATGATCGTTTTTACAATAGCGAACAATCGAATGACCGTTTTTTAGCCGTTATTGGTTTTCAAGGTTTAGCACCTTATTGGTTTGATATGGAACCCGCAGTTTTTATTAGTGACAAAGGGGATGTTTCAGCAAGAATAACCACAACCTATGATTTATTGCTTACCCAACGACTGATTTTACAACCTCGTTTAGAAATAAATGCATCGGCAAGTGAAGTAACTAAGTTAGGTATTGGTAAAGGTCTCAACGATATTCAATTAGGTATGCGCTTACGTTATGAGTTTCGTCGTGAATTAGCACCTTATATTGGTATTTCTTATACTAAGTTATTTGGCGGTAGTAAAAACTTTGCTACTGCTAATAATGAAAGTATTGATAATGTTTTATTAGTTGCTGGGCTTCGCTTTTGGTTTTAATGCTCTTAGCACAAAGCCTCGGCGGGGCGTAGGCGGGACTTCAATCGCGCTGCTCTTATTTGCTGCGCGGTTAAAACCCCTCCTACGTTAAATATTCATTGTGCGGTTAATTAAAATTCCATTTATATTGAATATCAAAGGCAACTCCGCGCGTTTCACCACGTAGTAAAGTATTTTCAAAAACTAACTCTTTTTTCTCATTGAGCAAGTTTTGTACTTTAAACTTCACTGACGAGGCATACGAGGGATAATAGGTATAAATTAAATCTAACGAATTAAAAGGTGTTTCATAAGCATCACCTTTATTTTCGATACCCGGAATAATGATCCGAGCACCCGATACATTATACGCTAAGCTCGCACTATGATTACCATTAGGTGAATCGTAGCCTAAGTTCAGGTTGATCACATATTTTGAATGACCTGTCATCCGCCTTGATGCGTTGGTAATTGACGTTGACACCCCAGTTTGCTCTACCACATTTTGGGTGTTTATGTTTATGTTTGAATCACTCAAGGTAACATTACCCGATAAGAAAAAATCTTGTCCTATTCCGCCTAACGAGTCACCTAAAAAGCTGAAATCTTTCAAGAATTCAACTTCAACACCGTAGACTTTACCGTCTTCTGCATTAGCAATACGGATCAGTGGCGGACCATCTTGAGCGGGTGATTGCATACTTTCAATCGGTTTTAACATGTCTTTGTAGAACAAGCCCACTGAAAGATTTTCACCCGTATCTAAATACCATTCCCAACGCGCATCATAGTTTTTAATGCTAGTACTTACCACACTTGGCGTACCGCCAATAGGAAAGTCAGTTAACGGATCAATATAAGTTGCCGGTGCTACTTCACGTAAATCAGGGCGAATAGTTGTTTCAGCATACGATAAACGAAACTGTACTTGCTCACTCATAATATAGGTGAATGCCACGGTTGGATAAAAATCATTTTGTTTAAACGTTAGCTTAGACAAATCATCTACCGTTGGTTGTGCTGGTAAATCAAATCGTCCGGTAGCGGGATCGAGCCCTGCCACAACTTGACGGAAACTTTCCCAACGTACCCCACCACTAACGCGCCACTTTTGCGCAAAAAGTGCATCCGCTTCAACATAATAAGCATCAACTAGTTGTGCAGACACATAATCATCACCGGGCACTGAAGTATCACGAATAATGATTTCATTACCACGCAACGGCTGATTTAAAATGACATCATTGGTTAAAATGTCATTCATTTTACCGCCTGACATATCTAACTTATCAAAAGCCAAGGTGTTAACATCGACGCGACGCGCCATGGCACTACGTGATTTTTTAATAAAATCTGTGCCTACTTTCAGTTCAATTTCAGCATTAGCTAAATTGATCGGTAACGAGGCGTTAAAACCATAGTTTTCAACTCTGTCATCTAAATTTTGAAAACTAAAACGTGTTGCTGTGGTGGCGTTACGAAGTGCACTTTCGTTGTTTAAATCAAATACACCATCTTGATTTTGATCGGCGAGAATATAACGGGTAGTAATATTTCCGGGGGCATAACGGTTTGAGCGCGCATCAGAGTATTTCCAATCTAAGCCCAAATTCCAAAATTTGGGGAAATTGTGTGTGCCTCTAACTTGGTTCGCGATCATCTGACGTTCTTCATAATAAACTTGCGTATCGCGCACTCGTAAACCATCGGTTAATAACACATTGTTAGTATTACCAATTTTATCTTTGATCTCGTCACGGGTATCGCGCAATATTAACGTGCTAAAGTCTAAACGATGATTCGTGGTTTCTATACCAAAGTTAAACATGCCCGCAAACCGAACTGAATGTTCAGTAGATTTTACTTTATCAAAACCTCGAACTAATGACCAAACGCCATCACCGGGGTTAGTAAAGTCTTGTCCTTCATACTGATCAGACACCAACCACTCGTTGTCGTACGATGCCACCGCAAGATAACCTGTACGAAAGTCATTAAACTCGAAGTGATCACCTAACGAAACATCAATACCAGTATCGGGTGCAACATTGCGTTGAATAGGATCGTAATTTCGGTAAATTTTGGACGCAATCTCGCGATTATCTTGTTGGGATAAATCGTTTAATGGCGTATGATTTTGCCACAAGGTCGTTAACGCTTGTGGTGCGGCTCGAGTGCCATCATCCTTACCATACCAGTCGTTATTGCCACCAGCATAGGTTTGACCAGCACCAAAGTTTGAACTATTGCCGCCAGTATTTGCCATTAACGTAAAAACAAAATCTTTAGGGATAGTTTTTAATCGAATATCAACATTACCACCACCAAAATGCGCCGGCATTGACGGTGAGTAAGATTTTTGTACCGATAAAGACTCGATAACTGCCGAAGGAAATAAATCGAGCGGTATAATAGATCGCGTTGGATCAGGGCTAGGCACAGTGGCACCGTTTAACAAAGTGCTTGAGTAACGTTCACCTAAACCACGGACATAAATAAATTTTCCGTCGACTAACGTTAACCCAGTTACCCGACGTAAGGCTGCGGCTGCATCACTATCGCCAGTGCGCGAGAGTTGTTCATAACTTAAAATATCGGCAATAAACGCTTGGTTTTTTCTTTCTTCAAGAACCGCACTAGCGGTACCTTTTAAACGACTAGCTTTCACCACAACTTCTTCAATGGCTGTGTCTTCATCGGCATTTTCTGCAGCTTGAGACTCAGATGTTACTGCCGGTTTTTGTATATCTGCCGGCTCTTGCGCTGCCAGCGACATAGTTGAAAAGCTGGTGAGCACCGCTAAAGCTAATGGTGTTAAGCTAAAACGGTTAAATGGCTTGTTCATAATTAACCTCGATAGGATAGCCAATTATTTTTATTTAATTGGTTTTTGTGTTGGGTCGAATAGTGTTTATAAATTTTCATAAAAAAGTGACGATTGTTATCTACAACCATCACTTATTCGTAAAAATCACTTATTATTTAAGACCTACTGTCCATCCTGCTGTCCAATCATTGTCAGCACTTACGGCGCCAATATGAGTTGAATTGGTAAAAAATGCATCACCGGTAAAATCTTTTGGCGTGGTGGTATCAATAGTATAAATACCATTAACAACATCAGTCATTGCCGCAGCTTCTGAATTGTCAGGGTTGCTATTTAAAAACCAGTTTTTAATATCTAATAAAATGCTACCGTCGCCCGCTTTTGAATCTTTAAACGGTTCGGCACAGGCTATAACTGAATTAGTCAGTACTGTTTCACCCGCAAGTGCTTGATTAACTGTAACGGAAGTTGTTGCGCCACCCTCAAGTTCTAAACATTCACCCATACCACTTGTACCGGTAACAACAAAGTTAAACAGTTGTGCTTTAGTACCTTCACGTAAGTAAATACCTTCAGAATCTGCTGATGCGGTATTAAAATCGTTACCGATTATGGTCATGTTAGCAACCGTAGGGTTTGATTGTGGTTGAATACTTGGGTGAGCACCATTGTTATCAGCTTCTATACCGCGATTAGCAGGGCCATTTGTTGGTGAATGTTTAGCTAATACATATTGCAATTTACCACGGTAACCTAAATCCCAATCAACGCTATCATCTTGATTAGAGGTTAACACTAAATATTTAATATTGACCGTACCACCGAAGAATTCAACACCATCATCAGCATTATCATGTACTTGTACATATTCCACGGTAGTTCCAGAACCAATACCACCAAAAGTAATACCATTTAACTCATTGTCTGGGGCAATTTCATAACCCGCATGTTTAACCACAACATAACGTAAAGTACCGGAGTTATCAGTGTCGTTAGTACCACCAAATACAGCACCTTCTTGCGCGCCTTCAACTTGCAACGCACAAGCACTACCGTCGGTTGGGCATTTATTAACGCTGGCATTACCAAGTAATACTACTCCACCCCATTGGCCGGCATTAGTTGGTTCACCTTTAATGTCTTCACTTGAAGTAAAGGTAATTGGCTTAGTAACACTACCATTAGCTTGTATTTGTGAATCACGGCTGATCACTAAATAATCACCACCAGAACGACCATAAATAGTGGTACCTGCTTCAATAGTAAGTACCGCCGAGTCAGCTTTGTCATTACCAATAAAAACAGCACCCTCTAACGCATAAATATTGTTAGCCGTTAACGTTAGATTTGAGGTGATGCGACCTGAAATTTGACACGTTGTTGTTGAACCATCAATCGGGGTGATCGCTGTAGTGCCTGTTGGGCAACCTTGCACTTGTGGTTGAGCAGAAACCACACCACCACCAAAACCAAACGCCCAACCTTGACGCCAGTCATTACTGCCGTCTAAAGCACCAATATAATCAACTGAATCAAAAAATGCTCCTTGAGTATTCGCAACATCTTGTCCTGCACCCGCAGCAATCAAAGGCGAATTAGCCGTTGGCATGCCTTTTTCGTCGAGCATAATTGAGCTGCTAACACTATTTGACGGCTCTGCTTTAAACCATGCTTCAATATCAAGTAGAACCGAACCGTCAGCCGCCTTAGAGTTTTTAAAATTTTCGCCGTTGTTACATGCCATTACATCGTTTTGCATTACAATTTTACCATTGTTAGCATTATCAACTGTAACGGATGAGGTATCACCCCCTTCAAATTCTAGACACTCACCCATTTCTGTTGGGCCAGTAACCACGGTATTGAATATTTTCGCTGCCGTACCTTCACGTAAATAAATACCTTCTGAGTCAGTATTAGGGGTATTAAAGTTATTACCTATAATGGTTAAATTAGAGAGTGTAGGATTAGACTGCGGCTCAATAGTTGGATGCGAACCGTTATTGTCGGCTTCGATACCACGGTTAGCTGGGCCTGAATTTTTGTCTTGCTCAATATAAGCAAATTGAATTTTGCCACGGTAGCCATTATCCCAATCGATGCTATCGTCTTGGTTAGCGGTTAACACTAAATGTTTAATTTGTGCTGAGCCACCAAAAAATTCTACACCGTCATCCGCATTAGAATGCACTTGAATATAATCTAATGTGGTGCCTGAACCAACACCACCAAAAGTTATACCATTTAATTCGTTGTCTGGGGCTATTTCATAACCCGCATACTTAACCACAACATATTTCAACACACCAGAATTGTCTTCCCAGTTAGTACCACCAAATACCGCACCTTCTTTCGCACCTTCAACTTGTAACGCACAAGCACTGCCGTCAGTAGGACATTTATTAGAAGGCGCATTACCTAAAAGTACCAAACCACCCCATTGACCTGCATTGGTGGGTTGACCTTTAACATCTTGTAACGAGGTCAAAATGATCGGCTTGGCTACCGTACCTGTTGCATTAATTTTAGCATCACGGTGAATAACAATATAATCGCCACCTTGTTGACCAAATATCACCACACCAGGTTCAATGGTTAGTGTCGCTCCAGCCATGACTTCAAGCGGACCTTTTACTGCGTAGAAAACAGGTGAGCCATTGGTTGACGCAATTAAGGTGGTATCAGCTGAAATTTGACCATCTAAGGTTTGTACCTTTACATCAAAACCCATGATTGCTGAAACATCATTACCTAATAAGGTGTTGCTTTTACCAGCGAGTACAACATCAGGGTTAGTTGGCGTAGTTGGTGCGGGATTGGTGATAATGGTATCACCCACTGAATTGTCTACATTCGATGATAAATTTATATCACCACCACAGCCACCTAAAATTAAGGCACTAGTGATCGCACTAACTTTAAAAAGTTTACTAATTTGCATTTTTCTGCTCCGCAGTAGTTATTATGTATTGAGAGTAATAATTGGCAGCAATGCTACGGGGAGAAAATGACAGAAATGTTTTAGAAATGTTACTTTTTGATGTACTTAATATTACAGAATGGTTACATAATTTAACGATTTTACTAACTCAATAACTACGGCATTTGTCGTAAATAAGAGTTCAGTTGAGCGTGTTATTGAAAAGAAAAAACATCATACAGATCCTGAAATAAATTCAGGAAGACGTATTTTACCTACCAAAACCATCATGCTGATACGTAAACCGTTATGCTGATGCCAAAACCG
>CAZVPC010000040.1:14146-18191 GCA_964629005.1 uncultured Pseudoalteromonadaceae bacterium
ATGCTGATGCCAAAACCGTCATGCTGAACTCGTTTCAGTATCTAAAAGCATCATATGAAAAAAGAGCTAACCCAATGGATTAGCTCTTCTATAAAAAGGTTTAATAATTAAATTAAATTAAATTATTTCATGCCTAATTTTTTCAATTCTTTGTTAATTATTTTAATTGGTAAAGGAATATAACCATCTTTTTTAACAATAGCTTGACCAGATTTTGATAATACCATTTTCAAAAACTCAGCTTCCATAGGTGCTAACGGCTTGTTAGGGTGCTTATTTACATAAACGTATAAGTAACGAGCAAGTGGGTATTTACCTGATAAGGCATTTTCCATGCTTGCTGCGATAAAGTTATCACCTTTTTTAGTTAAGGCTAAAGCACGTACACCTGAGGTTTTGTAACCAATACCTGAGTAGCCAATACCATTTAAAGATGATGATACTGACTGTACAACTGAGGCAGAACCCGGCTGTTCGTTAACCGTATTTCTAAAGTCACCTTTACATAGGGCTTTTTTCTTAAAATAGCCATACGTTCCAGACACTGAGTTACGACCATAAAGTTGGATATCTTTAGTCGCCCAATTACCCGTTAAACCTAAATCACCCCAACGTTCTGCTGGTTTTTTTGCACCACATTTTTGATTGCTAGAAAAAATCGCATCAACTTGATCAATACGTAATCCTTTGATAGGGTTGTCTTTATTAACAAATACCGCTAGAGCATCAATGGCAACACGTACAACGGTAGGTTTATAGCCATAACGCTTTTCAAAAGCGGCAATTTCGCGTGACTTCATTTTACGACTCATTGGCCCTAAATTTGAAGTTGCTTCTGTCAATGCTGGTGGCGCAGTAGAAGAACCCGCAGCTTGAATTTGTACGTTAACATTTGGATAGTTACGCTTAAACTCTTCTGCCCAAAACGTCATCATATTCGCTAACGTATCTGAACCTACCGATGACAAGTTACCTGATATACCACTAACTTTTTGATATTCTGGCAAATTATTATTCGCCGCTAAACTTGGTAAGGCAAATACACTTGCCATTGTTAAACTCATTACGCCAACAAAACGCTTTAAACTCATAATTGTTATCTCCAGTGAGAATTTGTATTAAAATATTCGGGATTAGTATCTTAAAGATTTATGATGATTATATTTAAGATATATGACAGTTATATGACAGTGAGGGGAATAAGTAAAAATCGTTAGCTCGTTTGCCTCTATGTTGCCTAAAAATGTCACCTAAAAATGCTGGATCCATTGGGAATTTTAAATATTTTAGGCTGCAAATAAGAGGATGGGATTATTGATCTTTTTCTTTTAATTGCCCATTTTGCCTAAAATGGATCGCAAAAGTGCTACCTTTACCCCATTCACTTTTAATCACCAATTTAGCATGGTGGCGTTGTAATACATGTTTAACAATGGCTAAGCCTAGCCCCGAACCGCCAGTATCTCGTGAACGTGATACATCAACGCGATAAAAACGTTCCGTTAAGCGCTCTACATGCTCAGCTTTAATACCGACACCGTTATCAGTCACCGAAAATATTGGCACACCATTTTGTTGATACCAGCGCACCATTATTTCACCATTTTCTGGGGTATAATTAATAGCGTTAGCGATCAAATTTGCACAAGCACTTTTAACCTCTGCTTCTGTTCCGGTAATACCTAAGCTTTCATCAATATCACTAATAAGGTGATGTTGTTTGTCTTTATTCAACCATTGAGCATCATCAATCAAACAGCCCACTAATAATGGCATGGCAATATTTTGATCTGTTTCTAAGTAATGTATTGAGTCGACATGTGATAATTGTAGCAATTGTTCAACGAGATTATCCATTCGAGAGACCTGACTCTCCATAGTAGAAAACGCTCGTTTCCACGTGGGATTGAGTTCATCAGAAGTCACTTGAAACATTTCAAGATAACCTCGCATTACCGTTAACGGTGTTTTAAGTTCATGAGAAACATTGGCCACAAAATCACGACGCATATTTTCTAAATGGTGAAGTTGACTAATATCTCGAGCTAATAATAAAAACTGATCGGTACCATACGGCATCAAACGAATTTCTAACTGAATATCACCATTGATAGGTGATGGAATGCTACAAGGCTCACTAAAATCATTTTTTAACAAGTAATTGGCAAAATCAGGGGAACGAACTAAATTGTCAACTCGCTGACCCGTATCATCAGGATGGCGAATACCAATAAATCTTAGTGCTTTAGAATTTGCCCAAAGAATAATTAGCTCATTTGAAAGCACTACAGCACCATCAGGAAGTGCCTCAGCGCCATCACGAAATTTACGGATTTTATCATTTAATTTTTTGCGTTTTGAACGTTGTTTACGTATTTCTCTGTTTAAACCGTCGAATATTTGTCCCCAAACACCAGTGCTTTCAGGTGCTGAAATGGTTTTACTTTGCCATAACCAATCAGCCAAATTAATGAGTTGTCGGTAATTCCACACCACAATAATTAAACAAATAACAAACAGCACTGGCCAAACACAATTTAGCCAATAACCAATAATAAAACCGCCAAGTAAAAGAAAAAATAATTGAGAAAAAAGGCGGTAAGTTGCTTCTTTTAAATGCATAGCTAAAAATTTTACTGACTTGTTAATTTACATTACATGAAAAACGATAACCTGAGCCGCGCACTGTTTGCACAAAATTTTCATGTCCTGATCCCGTAATTGCTTTTCGTAAGCGTCTGATGTGAACATCAACGGTTCTGTCTTCAACATAAACATTAACGCCCCATACATTATCTAACAATTGTTCACGAGAATACACTCTTTCTGTATGCGTCATAAAAAAATGTAATAAACGAAATTCTGTTGGGCCTAGATCTAAGGGCTTACCGTTAATACCCACACGATGAGCAACAGGATCTAACGACAAACCTTGAAGTTCAATAACTTCTTCCAAAGAAGTGGGAGAAACACGTCGTATTACCGCTTTAATTCTGGCGATCAACTCTTTCGGTGAAAAAGGTTTAGTGACATAATCGTCGATGCCCGCATCAAAACCTTTAACTTTATCACCTTCATCAGAACGTGCTGTTAACATGATAATAGGGATATTTCGAGTATATTCATTGCGTTTTAATTCTTTAGCTATTTTTACCCCAGTTCCACCTGGTAACATCCAATCAAGCAAAATCAAATCAGGATAAGGCTCTTTAATTAGCGCAAAGGCTTGATCATAATCTTTCGCTTCAATGCTGTTAAAACCATTTTGCTCTAACACAAAAGTGATCATTTCTCTTATCGGCGTTTCATCTTCAACAACCAATATTTGTCTATTCATAAATAATACCTGAACTAAAATGTAAAATAATGTCACTATAATGCAGAAAACAAGTGACATTTTTATGACATGAGAAATTTATTTTCTATCTCTTGCTAATATTAATATATGTGATTAATATCATTAATGCATGCAAACAATTTAAAAATAAGAATAAATGGAGAAGTTTATGATACAAAAAATTCTTATACTTATGCTTTTTTCTTTCATCTCATTTATTAGCGTTGCTAATGAAACTTTTGCCGTTATTGTTAATGTGCAAAACACTCAAGCTATCAGTAAAAGCCTCATCAAAAATATTTCCTCTGATATTGTATCAACATGGGACAATGGTCACCAGATTAGAATTTTTTTACCCAAAGCAAATTCAGAAACGAGACGAAACTTTGCCCTTGCTGTATTAAAAATAAGCGCTAAACAAGACACCAGAAACTGGGAAAACAGAAAAATAACCAATACCCTGAACAACAAAATGCCTAAAATTTTAAGAGAAAAAATGATCATTAGAATGGTAGCTAAATACCCCAATGCTATTGGGTTTGTATCTCCTTCTTTAGCGAGAAAAAACCCTAAGGTAAAAGTAGTATTAGAGCAATAACATATTAATTTTATTTTTAGTTATGCCATATAAATTTTAATGGAGAAAACCATGGCTAATAATATCAAGTCATTACATTATAAAAAAATATCAACAAATTTAAAGTATAT
>CAZVPC010000041.1:0-3944 GCA_964629005.1 uncultured Pseudoalteromonadaceae bacterium
TAGCGGCGGCAAACGCCACTAAACCAGAGCCCGCAGGAAAAGAAATACCTAATGGGAATCGAGTATGAGAATCGCCACCTGTACCGACAGTATCAGGTAACAACATCCGATTTAACCAAGAGTGAATTACACCATCGCCGGGGCGCAGTGAAACACCGCCACGATTCATTATAAAATCAGGCAAAGTATGGTGCGTAATAACATCAACAGGTTTTGGATAAGCCGAAGTATGACAGAAAGACTGCATAGTTAAATCGGCAGAAAAACCTAAACAGGCTAAATCTTTTAACTCATCACGGGTCATAGGACCTGTAGTATCTTGCGAGCCAACCGTAGTCATTTTCGGCTCACAGTATTGTCCGGGGCGAATACCATCAACACCACAGGCTTTACCGACCATTTTTTGAGCAAGAGTAAAGCCTTTAGTCGACGCTGCAACATCAGCAGGTTTTGCAAAAACATCACTCTCGCCTAAACCTAAAGCTTCACGAGCACGAGTGGTTAAACCACGACCAATAATAAGAGGAATACGACCGCCAGCACGAACTTCGTCAAACAACACGGGGCTAAGTTCAAATTCAGAAATCACTTCGCCAGCAGCATTTTTTACAACGCCTTCATACGGATAAATGTCGATAACATCACCCATGTTCATTTTTTGTACGTCTAATTCAATAGGTAAGGCGCCTGAGTCTTCCATGGTGTTATAAAAAATAGGGGCAATTTTACCACCTAAACAAACACCGCCACCACGTTTGTTAGGTACATGAGGAATATCATCACCCATAAACCATAACACCGAGTTTGTGGCTGACTTGCGTGAAGAGCCTGTGCCAACCACATCACCAACGTAAGCGAGAGGAATGCCATCTTTTTGTAATTCTTCAATTTGGACAATAGGACCAACACTACCCTCTTCATCAGGATTGATACCATCACGGCCAATTTTAAGCATCGCTTTAGCGTGTAGTGGAATATCAGGGCGCGACCAAGCATCAGGTGCAGGGGATAAATCATCAGTATTAGTCTCGCCCGTTACTTTAAATACTTTCACAGTAATTTTTGTAGCAACTTTCGGTTTATTTAAAAACCATTGTGCATTAGCCCAAGACTCAAGTACCGCTTTTGCAGCAGCATTGCCGGCATCCGCTTTTTCTTGTACATCATGAAAAGCATCAAACATTAATAAAGTTTTCGATAACCCTGCAACGGCAATGTCGGCGTTATCGGAATCAAGTGCTGTGATCATTGGCTCAATGTTATAACCACCTAACATAGTGCCTAATAATTCAAGCGCATGAGGAGCGGCAATAATTGGCGAGCTTGCTTCACCTTTAGTAATAGCAGCTAAAAAACCCGCTTTGACATAAGCCGCATCATCAACCCCAGGAGGAATTCTGTCAGCTAACAATTCTAATAAAAAAGTTTCTTCGCCCGCTGGCGGATTTTTAATTAATTCAACGAGTTGAGCAACTTGCTCGGCATTTAAGGGTAAAGGAACAATTCCTTCTGCAGCACGTTCTGCTACGTGTTGGCGATATTCTTGAAGCACGGTAATTACCTCTGTGATGGGAGATACCTCACAAATAAAACGAAGATATCTGAAATGAAAAAATTTATGTTGCAATTATAGGTGAAAATCGCAAAAAACTGAACAAAACAGTCAATCACCAAATATATAACTACTATAAATAGCAACTATATTCGTTTTATTGGAAGAAATTTATTCTCTAAAAATGCATGTTTCTGTAGTGGTATTTAAAATTATTGCGACAAAACCACAACGGCGGTCGCATAATTAACTTCATCGGATAACGAAATATGCCAGCTATTTGCCCCTAACTGCTGTGCAATTTCAAACGCTCTTTTCGTTAAAACCAATACCGGTTGACCGCTTGGTAGCGACTCGATTTCAAAATGTTGAAATGAAATACCGTCAGCAATGCCACGACCGAGTGCTTTTGCTGCCGCTTCTTTTCCCGCCCAGCGCTTGGCCAAAAATGGAATGGATTTTTTTAATTGTTGATATTTTTTTAATTCGGTATCAGTTAGCACACGTTGAGCTAAGCGTTCACGAGCTCGTTCATTCATCTTATTAAGGCGCGATATATCAATAATATCAGTACCAATACCAACCACCGACATTAAATTTTTTCCTTAACTGGCATGTCGCGCTGCCATCATTAGTTGTTTCATGTCTCTGACAGCTTTTTCGAGACCATCAATTGCTGCTCTAGCGATAATTGCATGACCGATATTCAACTCAACTATTTCAGCTATTTGCGCTATCGGCTTTACGTTGAAGTAATTTAAACCATGACCAGCATTAACTTGCAAACCCAATGAATGTGCATATTTTATGCTTTCCTTAAGTCGGTTAAGTTCTATATTTTGCTGCTTTTCATCAACTTGATCGGCATAATGACCGGTATGTATTTCAATATAAGGGGCTTTACTCGCAACAGCAGCATCAATTTGTGCTTTATCTGCATCAATAAATAAACTCGTTTTAATGCCCGCTGCCGATAATTTTTTAACCGCTTGAGTTACTTTTGCTAATTGACTCGCCACATCTAAACCACCTTCGGTAGTTAACTCCTCCCGCTTTTCAGGCACTAAGCAACAAAATGCTGGTTTTACCTCACAGGCAATAGCCAGCATTTCATCAGTAACCGCCATTTCAAAATTCATTCGGGTTTGTAAGGTTTGTTTTAACAAATAAATATCTCGGTCTTGTATGTGACGTCGATCTTCGCGTAAATGCACAGTAATACCGTCAGCACCTGCATGTTCGGCAGCAGCAGCAGCATGAACAGGATCAGGATAATTAGTACCACGTGCCTGACGTAAAGTGGCGATATGATCAACATTTACGCCCAATAAAATATCACTCATTATGTGCAACCTCGTTTGAAAAATTTCCGACTATTTAACGGTTTACTGCCAAGTAAAGAGTTTATCACCTGCCGCATTAAAAGTTTATACGTTAACATGATTTCCTGTGAGTCTAAACGCTGTTCAGCAATCGCAATTAAGTGTTCGACTTTATAACAACAATAAGACTCTGCTATTCCTTGGTTAAGCCAAGGCACAAAACCTTGCTCTGAAGAAAAATAATAATGCGTTGGGGGAAAACTTTGCTCTTCATTATTAGTTTGATCAACCGTATGCTGTTCAAATAAAGGTGAAAAATCAAATGAAATACCAAGCTCGTCTAGCAAGGTGATCTCAAAGTTACGTAAGTTATTTTCAAGCGCTTTTTTAGCAGCCAACTCAGTTAAACTTTGCCGGTATTGTTGAAAAAGCGCTGGGCAAATTTGCTGCTCTGTCATTAAACGAATGAGTAATTCATTAAGATAAAAACCACTGTATAAATAGTTACCTGTTAAATTTAACGATTTACCTGACGATTCAAGTCGACTTAAATTTTTAAGCGCACCCCGCCCTTTAAGTAAAATAGTGAGGGGTCGAAATGGCTGTAAGAATGCTTTTTTATTAGCTTTTGCATTTTTGCCAATAAACACCACTGCACTCACTTTGCCATCGTACTCGGTTAACAAATCAACAATATAATTGTGATCTTGATAAGGACGACTGTGCAGTAAAAAGGCTTGTTGCTCAATTTCGACCATAATTTTTACTTCGGCGTTAAGCTAACCTGAATAATCATCGCCATAACCTAAACTACGCAAAGCTCTTTCGTCATCTGCCCAGCCTGATTTTACTTTAACCCAAGTTTCTAAAAATACTTTTTGCTCAAACATTGCTTCCATATCACGTCGCGCTTCTTGGCCAATTGTTTTTAAGCGCTCACCTTTATTACCAATAACCATGCGTTTTTGACTCTTTCGTTCAATCAAAATTAAGGCATTAATATGCAAAATACCTTTATCATCTTGTTTAAATTGTTCAATTTCAACCGTAGTTGAATAAGGCAATTCATC
>CAZVPC010000041.1:4044-5273 GCA_964629005.1 uncultured Pseudoalteromonadaceae bacterium
ACTTTATTGATCACTAAGACACAAGGCACATTAACATTTTTAATTTTTTGCAAAACCAATTCATCATCTTTGGTCCAATGCGTTCCTTCAACTAAAAACATCACCAATTCTACTTCCGCAATTGAACTGCTAGCCGCACGATTCATTAAACGATTAATAGCCCGTTTTTCTTCTGTATGAAGACCCGGAGTATCTAATAAAATAGCTTGACGTTGTTGTTCCGTTAAAATACCGAGAATACGATGACGTGTCGTTTGCGGTTTGCGCGAAGTAATACTTATTTTTTGCCCTAACAAACTATTTAGCAAGGTTGATTTTCCAACATTAGGGCGACCAACGATGGCAATTAAGCCACAATATGTATCAAGGTTCGCTTGCTTGCTTTGCATATTATTTGCCATTTTTTATTTTTTCCAATAACTGTAATGCAGCCTCTTGTTCCGCTTTACGACGACTGGAGCCTTTAGTGATCACTTCAAGTTTTAATGTTTCAGTACTACAGCGGATACTAAATTCTTGCTGATGAGATTGCCCTGTCACTTGCACGACTTCATAAAGAGGCAAAGGAATTTTTCGTCCTTGTAAATATTCTTGTAATAACGACTTAGGATCTTTTTGATCTTGTCCGGGCTTTATTTTGGCAAGTCTGCTGGCAAACCAATCAAGGATCACTTTTTGTACCGTATCAATGTCTGCGTCTAAAAAAATAGCACCAATAATTGCCTCAATCGCATCTTCTAAAATTGAGTCGCGACGAAAACCACCACTTTTGAGTTCTCCTGGACCTAAAATCAAATAATCACCTAAACCAAAATCACGGGCAAGCTCGGCAAGTGTAATACCTTTAACCAAACTTGAGCGCATTCGGGTTAAATCACCTTCACTATTTTTGGGAAACTTTTGATACAAAACCTCAGCAATAACAAAACCTAACACTGAATCACCCAAAAACTCAAGACGTTCATTATGAATGCCTTTGGCACTTCGATGAGTCAGCGCCTGCAAGAGCAAATTGGGTTGGTTAAATTGATAGCCTAAACGTTTACTCAATTTTTGCTGGCTATTATTTTTATCGATATTCCATGGTGGCTGTTGCTCTTGTTTCAAATTACTGCTCTCATCATTATTACTCACATTATTGATCACGCACTAACAATAAAATAGGGCTAATTTATTGCACCTAAACGTTGAAAACGAACACCGGTAGGGATCCAATGCGGAAGAAAATC
>CAZVPC010000041.1:5373-8636 GCA_964629005.1 uncultured Pseudoalteromonadaceae bacterium
CCATAAGAGCCATCAGGTGAATCACTGTCTTTTTTAAATTTTTTGATCACTTGCTTAAATTCAGAACATTTATCGTCGTCAGTATGACAAGCTGGTTTGATATATAACGACTTATTTCGGTAAATAATGCGATCACCGGGTAAACCAATTACCCGTTTAATGTAATCAATGTGAGGATCATTAGGATATTTAAACACGACGACATCACCACGCTGCGGCTCACCAATTTTCATAAATTTATGAAGAGTTACCGGGTCACGTAAACCATAGTCAAATTTATTCACTAAAATAAAATCACCATCAAGCAATGTTGGCATCATAGAGCCCGACGGAATTTGAAACGGTTCCCACAAAAACGAACGTAAAATTAACACAAACGCGATCACCGGAAATACTTGTACTGCGGTATCCACAATAGCAGAGGGTTCAGTAATTTTTTCAGCAACATCTTTACTCAGCTCAGTACCACATTGAGTTTGTGCCATTTGTAACCTTAACTGCCGTTGTCCGGCCAAGTAAAATTTATCGGCTAACCAAATAATCCCTGTTAATAGGGTGACAATAACTAAAAATATTGAAAAATAAACGGCCATAAATCCTCTATATTATTTATGAATCTAATTTAAGTACAGCTAAAAACGCTTCTTGCGGTACTTCGACATTACCTAATTGTTTCATGCGTTTTTTACCTTCTTTTTGTTTCTGTAATAATTTTTTCTTGCGACTAACATCTCCACCGTAACATTTGGCAGTAACATTTTTACGCATTTGTTTTACTGTAGTACGGGCAATAACGTTATTACCAATAGCGGCTTGAATAGCAATATCAAACATTTGGCGATGAATTAGCTCTTTCAACTTATCAACTAAACTTCGACCACGAGCAACAGAGTTAGTTCGGTGGGTGATCATTGCTAACGCATCAACCCGTTCACCATTGATCATAACGTCAACTCGCACCATGTCTGCAACTTCAAAACGAATAAAATGATAATCGAGTGAAGCATAACCTCGACTGGTAGATTTCAACTTATCAAAAAAGTCCATAACCACTTCGGCCATCGGAATTTCATAAGTTACCGCGACTTGATTACCATGATAAATAATATCTTTTTGTACACCGCGTTTTTGAATACACAGGGTGATCACATTACCTAAATGCTCTTGCGGAACTAAAATATTGGCTTGTACTATCGGTTCACGAATTTCATCAATATTATTTATTGCTGGCAAATCGGCAGGATTATCAATTGAAAGCAATTCACCATTGGTACACGCTATTTCGTAATTTACCGTGGGTGCGGTGGTGATCAAATCGAGATCATATTCACGCGCTAAACGCTCTTGAACTATTTCCATGTGCAACATGCCAAGAAAACCGATGCGAAAACCAAAGCCAAGTGCCGAAGAATTTTCCGGTTCAAAAAACAACGAGGCATCATTAAGGCTTAATTTATTTAACGCATCACGAAAATTTTCATAATCGTCTGAGCTGATCGGAAAAATACCCGCATAGACTTGCGGTTGAACTTTTTTAAAACCTGGTAACGGTTTATCCGCAGCTTTTTTAGTGATGGTTAATGTATCACCCACAGGTGCACCATGAATTTCTTTGATGCCCGCAATGATAAAACCAACTTCGCCTGTTTTTAAAATATTAGTTTCTGTTTGTTTTGGGGTAAAAACACCAATTTTGTCAATTATATGAGTTTGCCCTGTTGACATAACCAACATTTTATCACCTTTGCGCACCTCACCATTCACTATCCGCACCAATGACACCACACCTTGATAATTATCAAACCAAGAGTCGATAATTAATGCTTGTAAATTAGCCTTGGGATCGCCAACCGGCGGGGGAATATTCTTAACAATGATTTCCAATACATCTTCAATGCCCATGCCAGTCTTTGCTGAACAAGCTACGGCTTCGGTGGCATCAATACCAATAATGTCTTCAATTTCTTCACAAACACGATCAGGATCAGCTTGGGGTAAATCAATTTTATTTAAAATAGGTATAACTTCAAGATCCATTTCTATGGCGGTATAACAATTAGCCACTGTTTGTGCTTCAACCCCTTGGCCAGCATCAACCACTAACAAAGCACCTTCACAAGAAGCTAAAGATCGCGAAACCTCATAAGAAAAATCGACATGGCCCGGTGTATCAATAAAATTTAATTGATAGGTAGCACCATCTTTGGCGTGATAATTCAAGGTAACACTTTGCGCCTTAATAGTAATGCCACGTTCACGCTCAATGTCCATGGAATCTAATACTTGTGCTTCCATTTCTCGCTCTTGTAAGCCGCCACAGTGTTGGATCAAACGATCAGAAAGAGTTGATTTGCCGTGATCAATATGGGCAATGATGGAAAAGTTACGTATGTATTTCATAGGTGAAAATAGGCGTCAAGGTCGATGATTCAATAGTGCAGGATTTTAACGAATTTAGCGCGCTGCGGCTATTAATTCCGCTAATAATCCCACTTATTTTGCCGATAATTGTGTAACAACAATTGTTTTCGGTAAAACTGATAACAATTTAGGGGCTAACCAATTTTCATTATTCCGCTGTTTTTGACGAAAGCTCGCTAATTTAAAGCCAGTATAACCTCCTAATATACCCAAAACAATGGCAATAATTTCATACCTAAACCAATGGTGAATTAATAACCATTGACCAAAACCAGAAAAAACAATCAAACCGATAATTGGCCAAAGATATACTTGCCACGCTGTTTGTAAGATATCTTTTTCGGGAATACCTAAAATAACTTCATCACCAACAAGCAAATGTTTATTGCTCTGAACTTTAGTCGTTAATGTTTTATGCGGGATCGCCTTAGCGATTTGACCACTGCCACAAGAATCTACTTGCTGACAAGTACTACACGTTGACTTGATCACACTCTCAACCGTAATGGAATTGCCATCAACGGCAATAACCCGAGCTTTTTCTTCGATCATGGGTGGATAATCCGACGAAATGATACCGAATCAGCAATCGCCTTAGCCGTTATTGACGGAATTTTACCAACAACGCTAATTTCTTTACCGTTAACCACTTGATTTAATACCACTGTTGCACCATCTTTTGCAAATTCAACCGCTCGTTTAGTTTCCCGACTTGAACTAACATACACAGAAACATCGACTAAACCATCACTAAAAAGCATAAATTCAACCGCCTGCTGAGTAATAGCAATATGGTGGCGATCAGATTTTTTGCGCTCAAATCCTAGCGGCAACCAGTTTAC
>CAZVPC010000041.1:8736-17953 GCA_964629005.1 uncultured Pseudoalteromonadaceae bacterium
TTAGCTTGAATATTATCAGTGACTTTTGCTAAACAATTAGGCGACGTTGACAGTAGCCCTAACGCTAGCAAAAGCCCAAGGTACATTTTTTTCATTCAGTTCTTCATTTAGGCGTATCGGCAACCTTTTGTTGAATGGTACTTTTATTTTTTACCGTTTTAACTGCCGATATTAACTTTATTTGTCGTTGATGATCAGATAAAAGTGCTTGAAAACGACGTTGTTGCTCCAAGTACGCTTGTCTTTGTGCATTACGATTAGGCTGTTGATAATTAAAACTCACCGGATCAGCAACACCACCAAAAGGCACAGTTTGCACAACTTGGCTCGGTGTTATTCTATCATACTGTGGATCATTTTGAGCAACATTTTGTTGTACGCCGACAATCATTAATCCTGCTGCAGACGCAGCAATAGCAAATTGTCCAACCGGTTTGAATAAATTCACAATTTTCGCTTTAAAATTGCTCGCTTTCTCAATTTTATTGACTGGTGCTAACACCGTTGGTTCTTCGGCAATCGCTTGTGCTATCTGCCCTGACAAATCCAGCTCTAATAAATCGATGGTTATATTACTTGAAACATCACCACGAATGACGTCACCGATTAAATGATAACGATCCCAAGTATCAGACAATTGTTCATCTTCGATCAATTCAACAAGCGCCGCATCTAATGCTGCATCGCTTTGTCGATAATTATCAACCAGCAATGATACTGTCTCAAACTTACTCTCACTCATACACATACCTTAAGTTACGCGATTTAGTTTATCGCGGTTTATTTATTGCTACATTAAGTTAGCGTTGTAGTAACGGCTGAATTTTTTTATCTATAGCATCACGCGCTCTAAATATTCGTGATCTTACTGTGCCCACCGGGCATGCCATAATTTCAGCAATTTCTTCATAACTCAATCCTTCCAACTCACGCAAATTAATCGCTACTCGTAAATCTTCCGGTAACTGGTCCATTGTTGAAAACACAATCCTTTTTATTTCATCAGTTAATAACAATTTCTCGGGTGAAGCATGCTCTCTTAGCGCATCTCCACTATCATAATTTTCTGCATCGTCAATTTCAATATCTGATCCCGGTGGTTTTCGTCCACTGGCAACCAAATGATTTTTAGCACTATTTACTGCTATTCTATATAACCAGGTATAAAACGCACTTTCCCCACGAAATCCTGGTAAAGCACGATATGCTTTAATAAATGCTTCCTGTACCACATCAGCAACATCACTTTGATTTTTAACGTAGCGAGAAACTAAATTGGCTACCTTATGCTGATATTTTTTTACTAACAGGTTAAAAGCGTTTTTATCTCCACGTTGTACCCGCTCAACCAACAATTGGTCAACGTTTTGTTCGCCCATTCGAGCCATCTCTCCTAACTAATCAATATCTAAAACTTTGGCTCAAAGCAAACGCATAAATTAGGACTACAAATTATTACAAAAGTTCTAAAAAGTTTTAATTTATTTTAATTTAATTTTTTACTTACAGATAAGCCACTTGATAATTGGCGCTATAGCCCGATTAATTAAGTGTAATTATCACCAAATAACGCTAAAATCACTTACTTGTCTATAGAATACCTGAAAACTATCCATTTATGAATCGACAACACAACTGTGACGTATTAATAATTGGCAGTGGTGCTGCGGGATTAACACTCGCATTGCATTTAGCCGAACATGCCGATGTAATTATTCTTAGCAAAGGCCCCGTAAATGAAGGCTCAACCTACTACGCCCAAGGTGGTGTTGCGGCTGTTTTTGATGAAAATGATAGCGTAGATGCTCATGTTGCCGACACTTTAATTGCAGGTGGCGGTTTGTGTGATGAAGATATTGTTCGTTATACGGCTGAAAATGCTCATTCCTGTCTAGAATGGTTAATTGAGCAAGGGGTTAACTTTGATCAAGAAGACAGCCCAAATGGTTCGACAAAATATCACTTAACTCGTGAAGGAGGCCACAGCCACCGCCGTATTTTACATGCAGCAGATGCCACCGGACGAGCAATACAAACCACCTTAGTGGATCGCGTTAAACATCATAACCGTATTCGCATTTTTGAACGCTTTAACGCCATTGACTTAATTTGCACGGCTAATTCAGCCACACAACGGCAACAATGTATCGGTGCTTATATTTGGAATCGAAATAGCGAAAAAGTTGAAAGCATCCAGGCAAAAAAAATCATTTTAGCAACTGGCGGTGCCAGTAAAGTTTATCAGTACACCTCCAATCCAGATATTGCCAGTGGCGATGGCATAGCAATGGCGTGGCGTGCCGGTTGCCGAGTAGCTAATATGGAATTTAATCAATTTCACCCGACCTGTTTATTCCATCCTGAGGCGGGGACATATTTATTGACCGAAGCCTTACGAGGTGAAGGGGCTATTTTACGTCGTCCTGATGGTAGTCGTTTTATGCCGGAATTTGATCAACGCGCTGAATTAGCCCCTCGGGATATTGTCGCCCGCGCTATTGATTATGAAATGAAACGCTTAGGGGCTGATTGCATGTATTTAGATATCAGCCACAAACCCGCTGACTTTATTAAACAGCACTTTCCTACTATTTATGAAAAAACTAAAAAATTTGGTATTGATATAACCAAACAAGCAATGCCAATAGTACCTGCCGCTCATTACACCTGTGGCGGTGTGATGATAAATAAGCAAGGTCAAACTGATGTTGAAAATTTATATGCGATTGGCGAAGTATCGTATACTGGATTGCACGGTGCTAACCGTATGGCAAGTAATTCTATTTTAGAATGTTTAGTCTTTGCTAGAGCCGCCGCTAAAGATATTGAAGCAACGCTGGATCATCAAAAAAAATATCGTCAATTGCCTAAATGGGATGAAAGTCGTGTCACCGACTCAGATGAAGAAGTCGTCATTCAACATAATTGGCATGAGCTACGATTATTTATGTGGGATTATGTCGGCATTGTAAGAACAACAAAACGGTTAGAACGAGCGCTACATCGGGTACAATTACTGCAACGTGAAATCGATGAATATTATCGCAACTTTAAGGTCAGTAACAATTTATTAGAATTACGTAATTTAGTGCAAATTGCAGATTTAATCATTCATAGTGCGCTGCAACGTAAAGAAAGTAGAGGATTACACTACACCTTAGACTTTCCAGAGCAAGCTGAACACGCCAAAACCACCATATTAACGCCCTAACTCTGCTTTGACTGGTTCTGCGGATCTTTTATCACGGCAAGCGAGTATATGACTCGCGCTAACCGAGAAAAATCTTGTCTGGATAAGCTATCTCGAAAAAAAAAGTGTTGGCTATTATTTTCAAAATAAAGCCAACAACCTATAAAAGCGACTCGACTTCTCGTTGAAATTTTTAATGTTTGGTATTGAATTTCAGTCCCCTCATTCACAACCTTAGTGAAATAACAATAGCCTTGGCTATCAATACTAAAGTCAGCAAATGGCACATTTTTTTTGAAAACTTCATGACTACGCTTTTGCCAATAAATAACAAAAAATAAAACGAGAAGAAATAACAAACTTGAAACAACAATCGACTCCACAGCTAAGATACTTACCGACAATGCAGCAATTCCCCAAGGCAACAGGTGTTGTAACCGCAAAGCCAACGTTGACTGTTTTACGCTAATTTTATACTTTGACTCGCCCGAGTAGATACTCATGATACTTCAAAATGTCTGTTTCAGGACGTCGGAGCATTTCGAGGTGACATGAGTATAAGTTGCACCATGGCATTTAATTTTTCGTCCTCACATTTTTCATGCCCCATAAACCAAGCAAACAATTCAGGATCATCACCTTCGAGTAATCGTTCAAAGGTTGCCCTATCTTCATTGTTTAAATGTTCATAAGCCTCATCAACAAATGGCATAAATAATACATCAAGCTCTAACATGCCTCGACGACAAGCCCATTTTAATCGAGCTTTATCAGTTGCTATGGTCATTTTATATCCTATCTCATTAAATCTAGCGTTATTCTAACAATTTCACCAATAAATACACTTGTATTTTTTAACTTTAACCTCATTATTATATCAGTTTAAGTGAATTCAACGAGCACATACATGAGCCTAAGCAAAGAAACCATATTACCTGCACTAACCCAATTACCTGAAAATTATTGGGTTCAGCTCACTGAATTGGCGGCAATTACCTTATCAGGCAAAGACAAGTCAAGCTACTTGCAAGGCCAAGTAAGTTGTGACGTTAATCAACTTAATGATAACAGCCTAATTCATGGCGCACATTGTGATGCCAAAGGGAAAATGTATTCTGTATTTCGGTTGTTTAATCGCCACAATAGCCATTGGTTATTACAACCGCAAGTAACAATATCGGCATCTATTGCTGCGCTACAAAAATTTGGTGTTTTTGCTAATGTTGACATAAAGAAAGCTGAGCAATGTGCTTTTTATGGCTTAATTGGTCAGCAAGCAGAAAAATTACTTAAACAACATTTTCAACAAATTCCTGACAGCATGTCGCCCGTAGTGCAATGTAACACCACCACCTTGTTATTTATTGCAGGAACAAATTACCAAGAAAACCATCGTTATATTTTAATAGATCAAGCGTCAGCACTTGAAGCCTTAGTAGCACAGTTTTCATTGCCTATTTTCACTCAACCGGTGTGGGATTTACACGAAATAATCAGTGGTTTTCCTTTAATGAATGAAACCGCTATTGGTGAATATGTGCCACAAATGTTGAATGTTCAAGCAATAAATGGCATCAGTTTCACTAAAGGCTGTTATTTAGGTCAAGAAACTATCGCGCGTATGCAATATTTAGGGCGCAATAAACGAGCACTATTTATCTTAACAGGAACAGTGAATACTGACATAGCTACTGACGACATTATCGAACGGCAACTAGGCGAAAATTGGCGTCGTGCTGGAAATATATTAAGCTATTATCAAGCCGATGATGGCACCAGTTATATTCAAACCGTACTCGCTAGCGATCTAATCGAAACCACTAAATTCAGGCTAAAAAAACAGCCTCAAGCTACTTTTACATTACTGGAACTGCCCTACTCACTTACTTCTCAAGATATAGATGCTTGATTTAAAAATAAAAGGTCATTTATGAAAATCACTAAAAACACCGTTGTTAAAATGCATTACAGCGTAGCAGACAGCGATGACACGTTAATTGATAGCTCTTATGATCATGAGCCATTAATAATGATCCAAAGCACAGGTTACATGATCAAAGGGCTTGAAACAGCACTGGAAGGGCATCAAACGGGTGATAAATTTAATGTTGATGTACTCGCCGATGATGCCTATGGGCAACACCACGATGGTTACGTACAGACCATTGCAAAAAAAATGTTTGGCGACATTGACGATTTACAAGTTGGCTCTCAATTGCGCGCCACCACCGACGAAGGTGAACAAACAGTTATTGTGATCGATATAACCGATAATGATATCACCGTTGATGGCAATCATCCTTTAGCAGGCATTGATCTTAAATTTGAAATAGAAATACTTGAAGTAAGAGCCGCTACCGAAGAAGAATTAGCGCATGGACATGTTCATGCAGCGGGTGGTTGTGGTCACGCGCATGAACATCACCATGAAGAAGGTGGTTGCTGCGGTGGTCATGGCGATGATGACGAAAAACAAGAAAGTGGTTGCTGCAAAAATAAAGAAAATAACAGTGAAAGCAAAGAAGGTTGCGGTTGTTCGCATTAAATTTTTAGTTAAAGGTATTCAAAATAAATCCGAAATCTTCTCGATCATTTAAAATCCAAGCAGTAGAAAATAAAGCTGAGACTTAATACTGAAATAAATTCAGCATGGCGGTCTCAGCATCCTCTAGTTAACGGAGACGGTTAATAGTAAGTGCCCAAGCCATTACATTTACTTTAAGTCAAAGCGATCTAATTGCATTACTTTAACCCATGCGTCAACAAAGTCATTTACAAACTTTTTATCAGCATCATCTGACGCATAGACTTCAGCAATGGCTCTTAATTCAGAGCTAGAGCCGAAAATAAGATCCACAGGTGTCGCTTGCCACTTTAATTTACCTGAAGCACGATCATGACCGTTATAAATACCTACGCTAGACTTATCTTTAGTCCAGACAGTTGCCATATCTAATAAGTTTACAAAGAAATCATTGGTTAATACGCCTGGTTTGTTAGTAAACACACCATACGATGAGCCATTATAGTTTGTATTAAGTACCCGCATGCCACCAATAAGTACAGTCATTTCAGGCACATTCAAACCAAGTAAATTTGCTTTATCCACTAACATTTCTGCTGGTGACATGTAACTTTGTGCTGTGTAGTAGTTACGGAAACCATCCGCTTTGGGTTGCAAATAATTGAATGATTTAATATCTGTTTGGGCTTGTGAAGCATCAGCGCGACCGGGAACAAATGGCACGTCAACTTTATAACCTGCTTGTTTCGCTGCATTTTCTATTGCTGCTGCGCCGCCTAAAACAATTAAGTCAGCTAACGATACTTGTTTATCCGTAAACTTATGGTTGTATTTCGTTTGGATAGCTTCAAGTTTAGCTAATGTTTTATTTAATTCTTTAGGGTTATTCACCGCCCAATGCTTTTGTGGTTCAAGCCTGATGCGTGCGCCATTTGCACCGCCGCGCATGTCGGTTACACGATGGCTAGAAGCTGCCGCCCAAGCTGTTTTTACTAATTCGGCAGTAGTTAACCCCGAAGTAATTATTTGCTTTTTAAGTTTTATGATGTCTTTATTACTAACAAATTTGTAGTTAACAGTAGGTATAGGATCTTGCCACAATAGCACTTCACTCGGTACTTCTGAGCCAATATACCTTGCACGAGGGCCCATATCACGATGCGTTAACTTAAACCAGGCTTTAGCAAAAGCGTTATCAAACTCAGTTGGATCTTTTCTAAAGCGCACAACAATTTTGCGAAAATTAGCATCTTCTTTCAAAGCTAAATCGGTGGTGAACATAATAGGCGCATGGCGTTTATTTGGAATATGAGCATCGGGCACTAAATTTGCCGCCGCTTTATCCTCGGGGATCCATTGAATAGCACCCGCCGGGCTTTTAGTTTGCACCCAATTAAAATTCATAAGGTTATCTAAATAATTGCTCGACCACTGTGTAGGTGTTGTCGTCCATGCTCCCTCTAAACCACTACTTGTAGTGTCCGCGCCAACGCCTGAGCCACATTTGTTTTTCCAACCTAATCCTTGCGCTTCTATTTTGGCGGCAGCAGGCTCTACACCAACACATTTTTCAGGCTTTTTCGCACCATGTGCTTTACCTAGTGTGTGTCCACCTGCAATCAAGGCGACAATTTCTTCGTCATTCATCGCCATACGCCCAAAAGACATTCTAATATCTTTAGCGGCCAAAAGCGGATCAGGTTTACCATGTGGCCCGACAGGGTTTACATAAATCAAGCCCATTTCAACCGCAGCTAGCGGCCCTTTAAGTTTGCCTTTTTTATCTCGACGTTTATCCTTAAGAAAAGCGGTTTCAGGCCCCCAATAAACTAAATCTGGCTCCCAATCGTCGCTTCTACCTCCTGCAAAACCAAGCGTTTTAAAGCCCATTGATTCAAGTGCCACATTACCTGAAAGTACAAATAAATCACCCCAAGAAAGTTTACGGCCATATTTTTGTTTTACTGGCCACAATAAACGGCGAGCTTTATCTAAATTAACGTTATCTGGCCAACTATTAAGTGGATCAAATCGTTGTTGTCCACCTGCTGCTCCTCCACGACCATCATTAACCCGATAAACACCTGAATTATGCCAAGCTAAACGGATCATTAAAGGACCATAATTCCCCCAGTCGGCTGGCCACCAAGCTTGTGAGGTGGTTAGCGTTGTTTGAATATCTTTTTTTAGTTGAGCTAAGTCAATACTTGCAAACTCTTTAGCATAATTAAATTGTTCCCCGTAAGGATTTGACTCTACACCATGTTGGCGTAATGGGCTGAGGTTTAATTGCTCTGGCCACCAAAATTGATTGGTTTTGGCTTCCCCTGTCGCTAATGCGCTAGAAGATATGGCCATTGCAGCGATAGCAACTGAAATTGCAGTCGCTATAGTGAGTGTTCTTTTTGACATTGTTAATTCCTCGTATTTTAAAAAATTCTGTTAAATAGATTCATATACAGCATAGAAGTGAGAGCAGATTTTTTAAAATTGATTAATTTGAAGATAACGTTCTATTTTTTTGTAGTGATTAGTTTTGTAGATCTGATTAAAATGGTATTTCCGTTCAATAAAAGTAATCGTTATGATCTCTATAAAACAGCTGCACTATGCACTCGCCATTGAAAAGACGTTACACTTCAAAAAGGCAGCAGAGGCCTGCAATGTTTCGCAATCGGCATTAAGTACGGCGATAAATGAACTTGAAAAACAATTAGCAGTAACTATTTTTGAGCGCAATAACAAACAGGTATTAGTAACCAACCAAGGACAATTAATCCTTAATAAAGCTAAAAAAATAAAATTGGAATTAGACGAGTTATTACAAATAGCACAAACCAATAAGCAACCTTTTGCTAGTGCGATGACTATCGGTGTGATCCCAACAATTGGTCCTTATCTTTTACCTAAAGTATTGCCTGAAGTAAGAAAACACCATCCGAGTTTTAAGTTGAAAATCCTTGAGGAACAATCACAGGTATTAGTTGAAATGGTGAGAACAGGAGAGATTGATGCTGCCATACTTGCTTTGCCGTACCCAATTGATGGTTTAATGAGTTTTACTTTTTGGCAAGAAGACTTTTATTGGGTATGCCATAAAGATGAATGTCCAAACCAAATGAAAGAAATAACGGCTGAAGAGCTAGAAATTGAAAAACTAATGTTATTGAAAGATGGCCATTGTTTAAAAGAGCATGCATTAGCCGCTTGTCGATTAAAAAATCAAAAATTAGACTCCGATTTTGATTCAGCTAGTTTGCATACTTTAATTCAAATGGTTGCCGGTAAGCTTGGCACCACATTAGTACCACAAATGGCATTAGATCAATTAATATATAATGAATCAGAACTTAGGGCTATTCATTTGAATGAACCAAGCCCGCATAGAACGATTGCTTTAGTGATCAGACCCAATTACGTGAGAACCAATGAGTTGACAATACTCCAAGAAATTTTCACTCAACAATTAACGAACAAATGTATTTTAAGTTAACGATCAAAAG
>CAZVPC010000042.1:0-5649 GCA_964629005.1 uncultured Pseudoalteromonadaceae bacterium
CCGAGGACAACTATTTTTTTCATTTTTCTCCCAATATTTTAAGTAAATAATTTATTTTATTAGTTTATTCAATAAATTTATCAAATAAATAATGACAACGCTGTCATTTGTGGTTAAGATTAGTTTATTAAACTTTTAGTCGTGTGAATTTACCCGAACAAATTTAAAAGTAACAATAGGTAGAGGTATCAATGCTAAGTAACTCAGCATCTAAAAACATAAACAAAACACCGCTATTTGTCGGCATAGATGGCGGCGGCAGTAAATGTAAAGCGGTTATTATGGATCAAAACAATAACATTTTAGGCACTGGCCTTTCAGGCCCTGGTAATCCCCTCCATGGTTTGAAACAAGCAACCACGTCAATCACTGCATCTGTGCAATTGGCTTTAAACAATGCCAATTTATGTCATGTTAAATTAAACGAACTTATCGTTGGCGCTGGATTAGCAGGGGTTAATCTCGACACTTTATTCGAACAAATCTCAACTTGGCAACATCCGTTTAAACAAATGTTTCTAACCACAGATTTATTAATCGCTTGTTTAGGTGCTCATCAAGGAGAAGATGGTGCGGTAGTGATCACTGGCACAGGTTCTTGTGGCTTTTCTTCGGTAAAAGGTAAATCACTGATCATTGGCGCACATGGTTTTCCTCACGGCGACAAAGGCAGCGGTGCATGGTTTGGGCTACAGGCTACCAAACAAGTGTTATTATCACTAGATGGCATCGTCGCACCAACCTTAATGAGTAAGCAATTATTAGCAATAGTTAACAGCAAATCTGCGTTTGAGCTGGTCGAAGCTATTGCCAATAAACCCGCTACTTTTTATGCTAAATTAGCTAATTTAGTTTTTGATGCTGCTGAGTTAGGTGATGCTATTGCTAAAAATATTATTCTTGAAGGTGCTGAATATATTAACCATGTGGTAGCAAAATTGTGGCAACAAAATCCACCAAGAATGTCGATAATTGGTGGTTTAAGCTCGCGCTTAACACCATGGCTAGCACCCGACATTTCAGCAAAATTGTCAGCCGCCCTAACTCCTCCAGAAGTGGGGGCGATATTATTTGCCAAACAGCAATTAGAGTTAGAAAAAACAAAATTGCGCTATAACAAACCCGTTACAGCCGTTGGTATTGATTAACAAGTAACTTAAAGAACAAGGTACATCATGACAGAAACAATTATGGAAAAAGAGGCTAAACAAGCCCCGGAAGTTATCAAAAATCAGTTAAAGGCTAACCAAGTATTAACGATCAACCTTGGCAAAAAACTTCGTCAATTCAATCCAGCCATGGTGATGATCATTGGCCGTGGTTCATCAGATCATGCGGGAGTTTTTGGTAAATATTTAATTGAAATTGAGGCTGGAATACCAACCAGCTCAGCGGCTCCTTCGATTGCCAGTATCTATGGAAAACAACTCAAACTTAAACAAGCGCTAGTGATTGTGATCTCTCAATCAGGCCGTAGCCCCGATATTTTAGCGCAAGCAAAAATGGCAAAAGCGGGTGGTGCCTATTGTGTTGCTTTGGTTAATGACGAAAGCTCACCATTAGGTGCGATTGTCGATCAAGTACTACCATTAATGGCAGGTGCTGAGCGTTCAGTTGCGGCGACAAAAAGTTACTTAGCTACGCTATCAGCATTACTACAAATGGTTGCACATTGGACTGAAAATAAAACCTTGATTTCAGCTTTAACTACTCTACCAACGGCTATGCAAGCCATAATTGATACCGAAGCGCAATTAACGCCAGAATCAATTAATGGCGTGAACAGTATGGTAGTTCTTGCTCGCGGCTTAGGTTTTGCTATTTCAAAAGAAATGGCCTTAAAATTAAAAGAAGTGAGTAGTATTCATGCTGAAGCCTTTAGCAGTGCTGAATTTATACATGGTCCAGTAACCTTAGTCGAACAAGGGCTAGTTATTTTAAACTGTGCTGTCAATGATGAAAGTGCGCAAGCCCATCAAGCACAAATTAATGAGGTGCGGATGCGTGGCGCAGATCTCGTACAGCTTAGTCAAATAGAGATGACTATTCACCCACGTTTAGCGCCCCTAGTAGTATTGCAACGTTTCTATCTAGATGTCGCAAAGGTCGCAGTGAGTCGTGGTTTTGATCCCGATGAACCTAAAGGTCTAAAAAAAGTGACTAGGACTTTATAATGACGATATTTCGTTTACTAGCAACAAAATTATTTGATGGCAAACAATTTTACCAAAATAAAGTGCTAACCATTAAAAATGGTAATATTATCGCAATGGATGATGATATTGAACGCAGCGATGAAACAGCACATGGGCTAATAGTTCCCGGCTTTGTCGATCTACAAGTTAATGGGGGTAATAAGGTGTTATTTAACGCGTCACCCTCATTAAATAATATTAAAGCCATCATTAATGCTCATACTAAATTCGGCACTACAGCAATATTACCAACCTTAATTACTGATAGTATTGAAAAAATGTCACAAGCCGCTGATGCTGTCGCGCAAGCAATTAGCACAAATGTTGCGGGTATTATCGGCATTCATTTTGAAGGTCCTCATCTTTCTTTAAGTAAAAAAGGCGCTCATCTTGCTAAATTTATTCGCCCTATTTCTGATGCAGAATGGCAAATTTTTGAGCGTCAAGATCTAGGGCAAATTTTGATCACCGTGGCTCCCGAAAACATTACAGCCAAAGAGATAAAACGGCTAACAACATTAGGAATAAAAGTTTGCCTTGGCCACAGTAATGCTGATTTTGACAATAGCCAAAAGGCTATAGATGCTGGGGCAGACGGTTTTACTCATTTATACAATGCAATGTCACCATTGCAAGCTCGTGGATCAGGCATGGTGGGCTGTGCGTTTATAAATGATCATACCAGTTGCGGATTAATTGTTGATGGTCATCATGTTAGTTACAACAGTGCCAAAATCGCCATCAAAATAAAACCCCAAGGAAAAGTGTTTTTAGTCACCGATGCCATGCCTTTAGTTGGCTGTGATGAAACTGAATTTGATTTATTTGATCGTAAAGTTTGCTTAAAAAATGGCAAATTAACACTTATCGATGGCACGTTAGCGGGCTCTGTTTTAACGATGGCAACTGGCGTACGTAATATTTATCAACATCTAGGACTTGAATTATCCGAAGCACTACGTATGGCAAGTTTATATCCTGCACAATATGTTAACAAAACGGCTCAGTTAGGTGCTTTAACACTTGGTAAACAAGCTGACATGGTGCTGTTAGATGATAGCTTGCATGTGCAAGCAACTTGGATTGCCGGACAACAGGTTTACAAAAAACAATAAAAAATTAAAAATGTGAGGATTTATGGAAATGACAATAAATAACCAAAAGCAACAAAGTAGTGTGCTGCCAATGATGATCGTCGCGGGACTATTTTTCATTTTAGGTTTTGCTACTTGGCTCAATGGTTCATTAATGCCTTACCTAAAACAAATTTTACAATTAACTCCAGTTGAAGCCTCACTAGTTGTAGGTTCTTTTTATATTGCCGTTACGTTTTTTGCCTTGCCATCAGCCGCACTTATTCGTCGCGTTGGTTATAAAAATGGTATGGCACTTGGTATGGCAACCATGATGGTGGCAGGCTTATTGTTTATTCCTGCTGCCGAAAGCCAAGTTTTTGCATTGTTTTTATTCGCGCAATTAGTTATGGGCACGGGCATTACGCTATTACAAACAGCCGTTAACCCTTATGTAGTACGTTTAGGGCCAGAAGAATCTGCTGCGGCACGGATCAGTATTATGGGAATTTTAAATAAAAGTGCGGGTGTTATTGCACCATTAGTTTTTACTGCATTAATTTTAGGGGACTTTAAAAAACCGACCGGTACAACATTAACTCAATTACAAATCGATACCATGGCAAACTCATTGATCATGCCTTATTTAGGTATGGCTATTTTTATTGGCTTATTAGCACTCGCCGTAAAAAAATCGCCCTTACCTGAATTACCCAGTGAAGCTGATGATAATAACACCAAAGGTCATATTAAAGAGGCGCTATCACATCCCAATTTAGCACTGGGGGTATTAGCCTTATTTTTTTACGTGGCAGTTGAAGTAATAGCCGGTGATACTATCGGTACCTTTGCACTTTCGTTAGGCGTGGAAAACTATTCAGTGATGACCTCATACACTATGGTATGTATGGTTATTGGCTATAGCTTAGGCATTCTTCTTATTCCTAAATACATTTCACAGCAAAAAGCGTTAATGACCTCCGCTATTTTAGGACTTTTATTAACGATGGGTATTGTTTTAGGTGATAATAGTTCTTATGCCATCGCTAATATTTTGTTGGTACCCTTTGGTGGTGCCCATTTACCCGACACCTTATTAATGATCGCTTTATTAGGTTTAGCAAATGCCATTGTTTGGCCCGCTGTTTTTCCGTTAGCATTATCAGGGATGGGAAAACTAACCAGTACTGGTGCAGCCTTATTAATTATGGGGATTTCAGGTGGCGCTTTCGGACCATTGTTTTGGGGACTTGCCAGCACGGCCACTGAGTTAGGCCAACAAGGTGGCTATCTGGTAATGTTCCCCTCTTATCTGTTCATATTATTTTATGCCGTCAAAGGTCATAAAATGCGACGCTGGAATTAAATTATGCAGATAAAAATATCACTTGGCGATGGTGCTTTTTTCAATTTGATCGATCTCGGCGTTAATATTCAAGGTTTTATTGAATATTACAAGATAATCATCACAATACATTTACATTCAGACTCGATTTGTTTATAACATTCTTATCAAAATTGTTATAGCTTGAATCAAATATGGACAAAGCTCCTTTACGCACAGTAACCGTTATTTACTACAGTGATGTTTCATTAGAACTACTGCACGAAGTTCATAACTTCCAACAAAATGCACAAGGTCGTGTTATTTTACCTCCTGAGTTTAAGACCGGAAAATCTATCATTGCCGTCTGTGAAGGTAAAATTGAAATTTTGAATAAATTAGGTGATCGGATCACCTTAATTGACGATTACGAATACATTAACCGTAGTCAAAGTGATGCTAAATAAGCTAAATAAACCGTCTTATTGAATGAGACGGCTTTTGATCTACAATATTATTTTACAGCACTATTATCTTTGAGCTGTTTTTTACTATAATCGTATTTTTTATAATCTTCGCCCATTGCCTCGGCAATTTCTTTTGGCATATAATTTTCATCATGTTTAGCTAGTACTTCACTGGCTTCAAGTAAGGTTTCGCTCACTAAAACACCATTAGCAACAATCCCTTGACCTTCACGGAATAAATCAGGCAAAAGTCCATCATATTGTACCGTGATACTTGGACCAACATCGACCAGATCAAAGCTTACCTTTAAGTTATCTTTATTTCGTTTTACCGAACCAACCACAACCATGCCACCAACACGAATACGTTGGCCTATTGCAGGTTTAATCCCCGTTTCTTTTTTGCCATGAATAATTTCTGTCGGAGTATAAAAGAGATCGATATTTTGGCTTAATGCATACAACACTAAACCAGCGACAACGGCCAAACCTATTAACACGGAACTAACAATTGCTAAACGTTTTTTACGACGAGGATTCATGATCAAGTCTCTTCTAAATTATGGGCTGATTGACTATTGATTGATTGA
>CAZVPC010000042.1:5749-17795 GCA_964629005.1 uncultured Pseudoalteromonadaceae bacterium
TGATTGACTATTGATTGATTGAACATTCGGATATTTTAAGTCATTTTTTTCCATGTGTAATTTCGCAGCTTCTCGTAATTTTAATTCGCGTTTTTGGCGCAAAGCAATTTGTTTTAGTAGCGATTTATGGCGACTAAAACTGGTAAATAACAAATAAATAATTAGTGCTGCTGACACACCATAAGAGAGCCATACGTAAAAAGCATAACCGCCCATATTAATAAATTCAGCGAAACTATTAAATTGCATTAGTTAATCTCCGACTTAGTACAACATTTAGGCGCAACGAATGCCTGCGCCAATTCACGTACCCAAGGTCTCATGCTGTTGCGTGCTAATATTTCGGTACGAAAACGCTGACAAACAATCGCAGCCGTTAACAAAGAAAAACCTAATAAGCAGATTAAAAATGGCCATAACATTGACGTCGACATTGATGGTGCACCCAATTTACTTACCGTAGATCCTTGATGCAATGTATTCCACCATTCTACTGAGTAATGAATAATAGGTAGATTAATCACCCCAACCAAAGATAAAATGCCAGCCGCTTTACCCGCTAAATTCTTATCTTCAAAAGCATTATGCAAAGCAATAACGCCTAAATATAAAAAAAGCAAAATTAATTCTGAGGTTAAGCGTGCATCCCAAATCCACCATGTACCCCACATCGGTTTTCCCCATGCAGCGCCAGTGATCAAAGCCATTGCAGAAAAAACAGCACCTATAGGTGCTAATGCCGCTGCCGAAGCATTGGCAAGTTTTAATTGCCACACTAAACCCGATAACGCAGCTATCGCCATACCTAAATAAATACCCATCGACAACATTGCCGCAGGCACATGTAAATAGAAGATGCGAAAGCTATCGCCTTGCTGGTAATCAGCGGGTGCATAAACTAACGCCCAAATCAGTCCAACAAGCAAAGAAACAAAGCTTGATCTAAATAACCACGGTTGTATTTTTTCACAGAAACGATAAGACACTTCTGGATTTGCATAAGGATGTAACCATTTCCACATTTTAATTTGTACTCACTTTCAAAGCGGCGCCAACAGCAAATGGAGCCAGAGTTAAAGAGCTAAAAAATAACGCGGCAATTATAGCAAGTTGTCCGCTGTAGGGTAAGCTTAATGCCGCAGTATCTATCGCACTAGTCGCAAAAATTAATACTGGAATGTAAAGCGGTAGTACCAAAAGACTTAACAATACCCCGCCTTTTTTTATACCAACGGTTAGCGCGACCCCAATAGCACCGAGTAAACTTAGTACTGGTGTACCAAGTAATAGCGTTAACATTAAAGCACCATAACTTTGTTCATTTAAGTGTAAAAGTACGGCGAGTACTGGTGCAATTAAAATCAACGGCAAGCCAGTAATTAACCAATGAGCAACTATTTTTGCTAACACTAAAATAAAAACAGGATGAGGACTTAATAACATTTGCTCTAACGAGCCATCAGCATGATCGGCTTTAAACAAGCGATCTAACGACAATAAGGTCGCTAATAATGCTGCCACCCAAATAATACCCGGCGCAATCCTACTTAAGGTGTTAGCTTCAGGGCCAATGCCAAGCGGAAACAAAGTCACCACAATAATAAAAAATAATAGCGGATTAAAAATGTCATCTTTGTGACGCAAAGCAATGGTCAAGTCTCGTTTAACCACTAAGGAAAAGGCCGCACGATAAGATAAGCTTTCTGAATTATTCATCTATATTCTAATCATTTTTGGTTTAATAGTATTAGCTTTGAGCAACATAGCTTAAGTCATCTTTTTAGTTATTAATAAAAGCGATACGCGAGTGATATTTTTTTCAAGCGCTCAGGCGGTATACTCAAGTCTTGATGCGTGGTTAAGATAACACAGCCGCCCTGCTCGGCATGTTTAACAAATAATTGTTCTAATTTTTTTACGCCTTGCTTATCGATGGCAGTAAAAGGTTCATCTAAAATCCAAATAGTTGCTTTTGAGCTAAGCAATCTTGCCAACGCAATACGACGATGTTGTCCGGCGCTTAAATGCGACGCTAAACTGTCTTCAAAACCGAGTAAATTAACTTCTGCTAAATCAGCCTCAATTTGAGGGTCAACAACACCATGTAACGCGAGATTAAATTTAAGATTTTCTTCGGCAGTCATTTCACCTTTCACACCAGGCAGATGACCTAAATACAATAAGTTTTGATGGAATAATTCTCGACAATGGCTGATAGCTTGAGTGTCAAACAACACTCTACCTTCAAAAGGCTCAGACAAACCCGCTAAAATTCTTAATAAACTGGTTTTTCCTGCGCCATTTGGGCCCTCAATTTGTACAATATCGCCGGCGTTTACCTGCACATTCAATTGTTCAAATAGAATTCTATCTTCTCTGATGCAGGTTAAGCTATCAGCACTGATAAGTGGTGTGCTAATTCTTGGGGTAATCTGTTCTAGCAAAGGTGGCTACTTCATCTTAATGTTGTTTTTCAATGAAACATTGCTAACAAAAATACAACAAATATATTCACTGATGATTAAATTCAGATTTTATTACAACTTAAGCTGAGATCATAGAATAACTTTAATGATTATTGCCATAATAAAATGCTAGAATTGCGACAATTTTTATTTTGTCGCATTTGTATTTACATTTAAGTGAGATTATCGCTGTAAATAATAGCTTGCGTGAACAATTTGCAATAAAACTATCCGGAGAAATCAATGATCCCAGAGTTAGGTCATTTTGCCTTGATAACGGCATTAGCCTTTGCTATTTGCTTAAGCATAGTCCCCCTGTTTGGAATTTTTACTGGGCAACAAAAATTAGCCGCTTATGCTAAACCATTAACCTTTGGACTTTTCATCTTTACTGCGATCAGTATCAGTATGCTTGCTTACAGTTTTGTTGAAGATGATTTTTCTGTTTTATATGTTGCCAGTCACTCCAATAGCTTACTACCTTATTATTTTAAAATTAGCGCGCTGTGGGGAGGTCACGAAGGGTCATTACTACTGTGGATTTTTTCTCTTACCTGTTGGGCGATGGCTGTAGCAATATTTAATAAGGATGTTGATCAAACATTTATTGCGCATGTGTTAGCTGTTATGGGGATCATTGCCGTAGGGTTCATTTCATTTACCTTACTCACCTCAAATCCATTTGAACGCATCCTATTTAATATTCCAAGTGAAGGCCGTGATCTTAATCCACTACTTCAAGACGTTGGCTTGATTATACATCCACCCATGCTTTATATGGGCTATGTTGGCTTTTCAGTGGCCTTTGCTTTTGCCGTAGCAGCACTGATCAATGGTAAAATGGATGCCGCATGGGCGAGATGGTCACGCCCGTGGACCGTAGCAGCTTGGGCATTTCTTACTTTAGGTATCGCCATTGGTAGTTGGTGGGCGTACTACGAATTAGGCTGGGGCGGTTGGTGGTTTTGGGATCCGGTTGAAAATGCTTCGTTTATGCCTTGGTTGGTTGGCACGGCATTGATCCATTCTTTAGCCGTTACCGAAAAACGTGGTACCTTTAAAAATTGGACCATCTTACTAGCAATTTTTGCTTTTAGTTTAAGCTTATTAGGCACTTTTTTAGTTCGTTCAGGGGTACTCACTTCCGTGCATTCGTTTGCTGCTGATCCTGATCGTGGTACTTTTATTTTATATTTACTGGCGATCACTATCGGTGGCTCTTTAACACTTTTTGCTTTAAGAGCCAGCAATGTCGCTAGTTTTAGCCGTTTTGCTTTGTATTCAAGAGAAACAGCGTTATTAATTGCTAATATCATTTTGATCACCGCCGCGACCACCGTTTTACTGGGCACCTTATACCCCTTATTAGTTGATGCCTTAAATTTAGGAAAAATATCCGTTGGCCCTCCGTATTTTAACGCGGTATTTGTGCCCATTATGAGTTTGTTATTTATTTTTATGGGCATTGGCCCGCTCATTCGGTGGAAAAAAGCTAAAAAAGGTGAGTTAAGAAAACAACTCAAAGTATTATCCGTGGTTAGTCTTTTAACGGGTTTAGCTTTTCCGTTTATTTATAACGGTGAATTTAATGCCAAAGTAAGCATGGGCATTGCCCTCGCTTGTTGGGTTGCTTTAGTCGTTGGCAAAGATCTCTTTAACCAATTAAAACAAACACGAGGCAAATTATCATTAAGTCATTGGGGCATGGCCTTAGCTCATAAAGGTATTGCTATAACCATCGTTGGCATCACCCTAGTATCGAGTTATGAGAATGAAATTAATGTAAAAATGGCCATTAACGACAAAGTTGAAATTTCTGGTTATCAAATCGAATTTAAAGGCACAAAACAAGTTGAAGGACCTAATTATAGTGCTGAACAAGGACAAATGAAGCTTTATAAAAATGGTGATTTTATTGCCTTATTACAGCCTGAGCGTCGCTCTTATCGAGTACAAAGCATGGGCATGACCGAAGCAGCTATTGATCCGGGATTATTTCGAGACATTTATATTGCCTTGGGCGACCCATTACAAAATGGCGCTTGGGCAGTACGAGTTCATTATAAACCCTTTGTTCGCTGGATTTGGTTAGGTGCGCTATTTATGGCGTTTGGTGGTGTACTTACTATGATGGATAAACGCTACCGTCAACGCAAATCCACACAACAACATAAACAGGTTAGTAACGACAGCATTACTAGCCCAACTATCACTGCATCTACTGCTACTGCTACATCACCCATAGGAAATTAAGCCATGAACAAAGCAATTCGTTTTATTCCTTTAGTATTGGTTATTATTTTAGGCGTAGTTTTATATCGTGGCTTGTCGCTGAATCCTCGCGAGATGCCCTCAGCGTTGATCGGTAAAGCAATGCCAGATTTTAGCTTAACGACCTTACTTAATGCCAATAAAACTGTTAGCAAAGCTGATTTAAAAGGTGATATTGTACTGCTTAATGTTTGGGCAACTTGGTGTCCTACTTGTAAATATGAACATCCTTATTTACTTGAAATTGCTAAAAATAATGATATTACCCTGTATGGCATAAATTACAAAGACGATAAAGTAAGTGCGACAAAATGGCTTAATACTTTAGGTAACCCATATACTTATTCTATATTTGATGTAGAAGGTACGCTAGGTTTAGATCTAGGTGTTTATGGTGCCCCCGAAACTTTTGTGCTCGATCATCATGGTATTATACGTAAACGTTTTGCAGGTGCCGTTGACTTCAAAGTTTGGCAACGTGAATTCATGCCACTGATCAAACAATTAAAAGCCGAGCAAGCCCAAGGAAAATAGTGATATGTTTAAAACATTAATGTTTATATTATTGGTTAGTTTAAGTTTTTTATTAACAACTATTTCCATATCAAGTAATGCAAGCCCTGTTGAAACCTTTGTTTTTAAAGACGAGGTAACTAAAGTTAGGTTTCAAACACTCACTAAGGAATTACGCTGTCCAAAATGTCAAAACCAAGACTTGGCTGATTCAAGTTCTCTTATTGCCACTGATTTACGTAAACAAATTTATACTCAATTAACTCAAGGTAGAACTGACAGCGAAATCATTAATTATATGGTCGACCGTTATGGCGAATTTGTATTATATCGACCTAGAGTATCAAGTTTGACCTATGCCCTATGGTTTGGTCCAGCCGTTGCGTTATTGTTTGGTGTTATTATTGTCATTTTAGTATTACGAAATAGAGCACTGGTAAATGAAGACAAAAAACTGTCAAAAGAACAGCAAACAAAACTTAAGCAAATTTTAGCAGCACAAGCTACCACTGAAGAATCTTCTACTAATAAAGAAAGCAAAAAATGATCACTTTACTCATATTTATCATCACTTTTTTACTACTCATAATGTTAATTGTTTGGGGACATTTTTTTCGCAGCAACCCGATTGAAACCGATAACGAAAATGAGCTTCGTGATCAAACCAATGTGCAACTTTATAAAGAACACCAAGCAGAAATTGAACAAGACTTTGCTCAAGGTGCTATTGACGAAGAAAGCTATCAATATTTATTGACCGAATTAGATAAAAGCCTATTACAAGATATGGCAGCTACTGAAAAGGTACAAGAAAAAACATCTTCAAGTACATTTTCTAAAAATATATCAATACTTTGGCCTATCGGGATAACCTTGTTTATATTGATTTTTAGTATTAGCTTATACCAAAAACAAGGAGCATACCAACAGTGGGCAACGGGCAACGTGTCAACATCTCAGTCCAACCAACAAGTACTCAGTGAAGATCAGCAAGCTATCGCCAAAGTAGAGCAATTAAAGCAAGCGCTAAAAAGTGAACCTAAAAACTCAGAGCTTTGGTATCGTTTAGGGCAAGCATCTATTAGCATTGCTGATTTCGATGCTGCAGTTAATGCCTTTGATCAAGTGATAAAAATTGAAGGAATAAAAGCTGAGTTGCTAGGAGCAAAAGCACAAGCCCTGTATTATCGCAACAATCAGCAAATTAATGATGAAATTCAACAACTCATTGACCAAGCGCTGGCTTTAGACCCAGTTGATCCTGCCACAAACATTTTATTAGGCATGCACAATTTTATTCAACAAGATTATGCTAAAGCGATCAGCTATTGGCAGCATGTTGTCAATAGTGGCCGTGAAGATGTTAATGTTGAAGCATTAAATGGGGCGATAACTGAAGCTAAAAATCGATTAGCTAGCAGTAAAAACATGAGTAATTCTTCCGCTCAAACAAATAATAATTCTGTGGCACAAAGTACATCAGGGCCACAACTAACATTAAATGTATCCTTGAGTAAACAATTTGAACAGGCACTAGCTAAGGGTGATGACAAAACACTTTTTGTGTATGCAATACCGGCCAATGGTAAAAGAATGCCGCTAGCAGCAATGAAGTTAAAAACGAGTGATTTACCCATTACCGTCACGTTAACCAATGCGCAAGCGATGAACCCCAAATTTAACTTAGCAAGTGCAGAAAAAGTAAATATTTATGCTATCGTTTCGCAACTTGGCACCGTCGGTATAAAATCAGGCGATTACCGAGCTGAACTTAAAAATGTATCTGTAAATACCACTGAGCCAATTGATTTGATCATTAATTCGTTAGTGCCATAAGACCTTGTCATAGAGAATTAATTAATGTCACGATTTAAAGGCCAAGCGTTAACTATAGAGCAACAAAGGGTTCTCTCACTAAACAGTAAAGCGCGTTCCGGTGTGTTACTGACCAATTTAGGTACCCCAGAGCAAGCCACGCCGAGTGCATTAAGAAAATACTTACGCGAGTTTTTATCTGATCCTCGCGTCGTTGAAATTCCCCGATTGCTCTGGTTGATAATTTTACACGGCATTATTTTACGCATTCGTCCGGCAAAATCTGCATTGCTTTATCAAAATATATGGACAGAGCAAGGTTCACCTTTATTGGTTACTAGTCGTCAACAACAAGCTAAAGTTGCTGATAAATTAGCTCAACAATATGGTGATAGGGTTACAGTTGAATTGGCAATGCGCTATGGACAACCATCAATTGAGCAAGCATTAACTAAATTTCGTCAAGCAAATATTGAAAATATCATTATTTTACCACTTTACCCGCAATACAGTGGGCCAACAACAGGCTCAACTTTTGATGCCATAAGCGCAGAAATAAAACAATGGCGCTGGATACCTAACTTGCATTTTGTCAGTGGTTATCATCAAAATTCACTGTATATTCAAGCTTTAGCAAAAAGTATTCTCACCCACGTCACACAATATGGTAAACCTGATAAGTTGGTGATTTCTTACCACGGCATGCCAAAATTATTTCAAGACTGGGGTGATCCTTATGCGTTTTTTTGCCAACAAACCACTCAGTTACTTTGTGCACAACTACAAATAATTTCAACAAAGCTAACATTTTCTGACGATGATTTTGTGATGAGCTATCAATCACGTTTTGGCAAAGCACAATGGTTACAACCGTACACAGAGCAAGTATTAAAAACGCTAGCTACTCAAAATAATAAACATATTGCTATTATTTGTCCGGCGTTCAGTGTTGATTGTTTAGAAACTTTAGATGAAATTGAACGAGAATATCGGCAACAATTTATCAACGCTGGCGGTGAGCAGTTTTATTATATTAAAGCGTTAAATGCCAGTGAAGATCATATAGACAGCTTAGTCGATATTATTAAGCCTTTCCTGTGATTCAGCGCGTAAGTTAACGGCGTCTGAGCTAATTTTTTGAGCAAGCTCAGTGATCATATTTCGCATCCCTTTAACTGCCGCTGCGTAACCATTATTTGTTAATGAACGTTCAAAATTAAATTCTATGGGTATACTAACCTGACTAACGGTTGCCTTTGCATTGTTACTGTTAGCGCTAAACCAATAACGCCCGGCTAAAATAACGTTAGCCTGAGCACTCGGATAAAAATGATCTATTTCTACGCTTAAACTCGGTAATTTTTTATCTACTTGTGCAACAAAAGCAACTTTGTTTTTTTCAGCTAAGTTATTCAAATCTTGTTTGAGTGACTTTTCAATCGCATTAGTTAAACTTTCGCCCCAAAGATCATAATGAGAGAAGTGCAGTTGGTTTTCAGCAACCTGCATAACTAAACTCGATTGCTTTAAATATTGCGGCAACCGGATCTCTTTTATATAAAATTTAACCAAATGAGCACTCGACTGTACGGTTAAAGATTTATTAACCGTATTAATTGGCATCCGTTTATTTAATAAATAGTAATTAATTACATGCTCTGGTGCATTAGAGCATGCAAAAAGTACACTAACCATGGTTATAATTAATAATTTTTTCATTATTGTTGCTCTATTTGCGTAGTTTTTTTCAGCTCAGCGTGTTTAACTGGCGCTAATTTATCATCGCTAGTCGCACTAAAAATTAAACTGCTTGGTTTATTGTTAACTTGCCTAAGAATTGGTTTTAATTCTTGCAAACTTTCTTGTAACAACATTAACGTATTAGTTAACTCGTGATAATTTTTAGAACCCGCGGCAAAGTCATCCGCAACACCCGCAACACTTTGCAACGTATTATTTAAATTACGCACCGTCGCCTGCTGAGTGGTATCGGCTAATACCTGATCTAAATTTTTTGCGACTTTTTGAAACTCTTTCGCGGTTAGTGCTAATTCTGTAAATAAATGATTGGCATCTTTAGTTAAGTCATTTAACGGTAATGCCGCTAAATGACTAACCAAATCAGTTGCTTTTTGTGCTAATTGAGAAAAATCATCCGGTTCAGTTGGGATAACTCGGTAACCTGAAAACTGTTCAGCTTGGTAACTATAGTTAGCTTGTTGTATTTTATTGCGCGGTTGATGATGTAATTCGATCAGTTTACTCCCCGTCAATAAATTTCCACTAATGATCTTAGCTTTTAATCCTTTTTCAAGCCAACGATCCATTTGTTTAGCGATAATATCTAAACTTGCTGCAGTATCAGGTAAACCAATTCTGCCCGGTTGGATACTGATTAACACGGGTATTTTAACTGCTTCATTTAAGATACTGACACTGCGTTCTTGCATTAAATTAGCCGATTCTACCCGACCTACGGTCACACCTCTATATTCAACCGGAGCGCCCACCAACAATCCCCGTACGCTATCTTCAACTAACAAGATATATTTTATCGACTGTTGATAACGTGCTGCATCGGCAGCCTCATAGCTGGAGAAAATATCAAAATAGGCACGTTTGGCAATAGTTTTACCAACAGGCATGCCTTTAGGAATACCAAAAGTTATGCCATTGGCTAACAGGGTTTCAATGGAACCCGTTTTGATACTAATACCCTGTGCTTTGAGATCAACCCTAATACCACTAATATCCCAAAAACGCGTGTTTTCGGTGATCAATGAATGATAAGGAGCTTTAATAAAGGCGTTATAGTAAACAATACGTTGATCAAAATTAAAATAAACGTCTTCAATTTGCCCCACTTTCAAGCCTTTATATAAAATAGGTGCACCCGTATTAAACGCAAATTCTTCATCACTATTAAGGGTGATATGAACACCAGGAGCATCTGGCGCGGTAATAGGTCGTTCTGCTAAGCCTTCAAAATAATCTGCTTTTTGATCTGATTTGCCCGGTTGCACTTCAATATAATTACCAGAAAATAAGGTACTCAAATCAGAAATACCTGAATGATTTACTTTTGTAGAAACCAACCAAAATTTAGTATCTTCAACCAGTAGATCTTTCGCTTCTTTAGTCATTCTTGCCGTGACCAACACACCATCTAACGATTTTTTCAAGGTGATTTTTACTACCTTGCCTATTTGCACATCCCTTAATTTTATTTTAGTTACCCCAGCTTCAATGCCTTCCGCTTTGGTTAACTCAATGGTGATCAACGGTCCTTGATTGCTATAATAATAAAAAACCATCCAAAGCGCCAAAAAAGCGGTCACAATAGGAACGATCCAAATACGTGAAATAGTATTCATCGGTTTAATCACCGCGTGTTCTGCCGATGATGGTGTAATCTCTGAACCATTCATAGTTTATTCGTCTTTTTCCAGATAAGGGTTGAGTCAAACGTATTAGCCGCCAGCATAGTTAAAATAACTACGCCACAAAAAGCTACCGCCGCATAACCGGGTAAAATGATCATCGCGGGGCCAAGTTGAATTAAACTCGCTAAAATGGCTACTGCAAAAATATCAATCATCGACCAACGACCAACAAATTCAGCAATGCGATAAAGCTGAGTGCGCTGTAGTTGAAACTCTCTCGATTGTTGTTGCACCGAAAAATTTAACCACGCTAGCACAATAAACTTAACAATAGGCACCACAATACTAGCGATAAAAATAACCACTGCAATAGGATACGAACCTTCTTCCCACAAAACGAATACACCACCTAAAATGGTATTTAATTCATCTTTTCCTAACGAGCGCGTGGTCATAATTGGTAACATATTGGCAGGAAAATATAACAGCAATGAGGTAAACAGTAACGCCCATGTTTTTTGAATACTTAACTGGGCATTATGGCTATTTTCATCGTCATTGGGTATTAGACTTTGCCGTTTATTTTTAAACTTAAGCTGTTGTAATGTTGATGTTAAATGTTGTTTATCAATATATTGAATCGCGGCTATATAGCTAATTGAGAATAGCACATAAGCGTAAAAAGAAAGCCCTAAACCCACACTCGCCATAGTCGATATTTTGATCAAACTAACCAAGACCCCAATTAAAAATATCTCTGCCATGCTCCACGGTAACAGCGCCAACAAACATTTTGCTACCAGTTGCCCTTTAAAAGGATAACGCTGTGCTTGCAGGCTAAACAATAAATAAAATAACATGCCAATAACCACTATCGGCAAAATAATCACCGTTAATACCAACAAGGCGCCAATAATAAAATAGCCTTGCTCTACTAAAATAGTATAGGTATTAAGTAAAGTTATAGTATAAGTTTGCCCTTGATATTTTAGCGAAACAAAATCAAATGCCATGGCAAGCACTAAAAAAATTAATGCGGTAACCGCAAACGCTAAAATACGCTCAAATGCCTCCGGATAATTTACCGTTAATAAATAACCACAACGTGGGCACAATGCTTTTTCACGCACAGCCAAAGGCGGCAATTTAACTGACAAATCGCATTCACTACATCTTACTTGCCAAGATTTGTCTGTACTCATTAATACTTCATAATAAATTGAATTTAAACGCTCATCAGCATTTGATCAACAAGATCTAAGTTGAATATTAGGTACTGATTAATAACATTTTTAAACAAAATTGTCATTAATAAATGAACTTTATAAGAGATAAAAATATGAATATTAAGAACTTACTCAGTTTTATCTGCTGGGCATTGCTGAAGAAGTTTTGCAAAAATACCTGTATCTACTAGTTGCTGGTAGGCACTTCGAAAACGTTTGACCAATTGGGGATCTGAGTGAACATTAAAGGCAAAATAGAGATCATAGTTTAGCTCTGGCATTTCATAAACCGCAGCAATTCGAGAAAAATCATAACCCATTCGTTCAAAGCGCCGATGCATGCCAACCTTAGTTTCAACAATCAAATCAACTC
>CAZVPC010000043.1:0-6209 GCA_964629005.1 uncultured Pseudoalteromonadaceae bacterium
GAGATTATAAAACGACTATGATGTGAATAAAATTAATTTCAATCAATAAGTGGCTCAATATGTTAACAATGCTAAAAATATTAGGAGAAAAACGAGCTTATTTACTCAATGCTGTCTTAATTTTGTTAATTTCTGGCTGCGGATTGAAAGGCCCTCTTTATCAAACGCCTACAAAAACGCCATCAAACCAAACCGAACAAGCTAAAACGCCAGCAGCTAGCCCGAGTCAGGAAAAAAATTAATGGATCATTTTAATTACCATCAAACCTCATTATATAGCGAAAATTGCTCCGTAACCGCATTGGCTAAACAATATGGCACACCCTTATATATTTATTCTCGCGCAACCATAGAACGCCATTGGCACGCGTTTAATAATGCTGCTGGTTCGCAATCACACTTAATTTGTTACGCGGTTAAAGCCAATAGCAATATCGCCATATTAAATATTATGGCACGACTAGGATCGGGCTTTGATATTGTTTCGCAAGGTGAATTGGCGCGCGTTATCGCAGCTGGCGGTGATCCGCGCAAAGTCGTTTTTTCGGGTGTTGGCAAAAAATCAGCTGAAATCGCTTTTGCACTAGAACACAATATTTACTGTTTTAATGTCGAGTCGGCTGCCGAATTAGAGCGTATTAACCACGTGGCAAAACGGCTAAATAAAATTGCCCCCATTTCATTGCGAGTCAATCCTGATGTTAATGCTGGTACTCACCCTTATATTTCAACGGGTTTAAAAGAGAACAAGTTTGGCATTAGCATCGATGACGCTGAACAGCTGTATCTTCAAGCAGCACAATTGAAACATGTAGAAATTAAAGGTATTGATTGCCATATTGGTTCACAATTAACCGAGTTAACGCCCATTTTAGATGCACTTGAACGAGTGTTATTATTAGTTGATAAACTAGCCGCGCAAGGTATATCGCTAACTCATCTTGATGTCGGTGGCGGTTTAGGGGTTTGTTATAATGACGAAACACCCCCTGATCCAGAAAAATATGCACAAGCCCTTACTGAAAAAATATCGGGACGAAATTTAACCCTGATTTATGAACCGGGACGGGCGATCATGGCAAATGCTGGCATACTGGTGACCGAAGTTGAATATTTAAAAAGCAATCAAGATCGTCATTTTGCCATTGTCGATGCGGCAATGAATGATTTGATCCGCCCAGCACTTTATCAAGCATGGCAAGCAATAATTCCGGTGGAATTAAACTCAAACGCAGTAAAAAAAGCTTATGATATTGTTGGTCCAGTATGTGAAACGGGTGATTTTTTCGGAAAAAAACGACTATTAGCACTCAATACTGGTGATTTATTAGCCATAAGGTCAAGTGGTGCTTATGGTTTTACCATGAGTTCAAATTATAATAGCCGACCACGCGCCGCCGAATTGTTAGTTGATAATGAGAAGGTGTATGTTATTCGTCAACGAGAAACGGTTGAACAGCTTTGGCAGGGTGAATCCTTGCTGCCTTGAGGTGAAAATATTCTCAGCAGATCACTTAAAATTACGGGAAAGCACTAAATAAATGTTAATGAATTTTTCTAAAATGCACGGTTTAGGTAATGATTTTATGATGTTAGATAATGTCACCCAAAACATTTACCTGTCAAAAGAAAAAATAATACAACTTGCTGATCGAAATTTTGGTATTGGTTTTGATCAATTGTTAGTGGTGGAACCGCCTTATGATCCTGATCTTGATTTTCATTATCGAATTTATAATGCCGATGGCAGTGAAGTGGGTCAATGTGGCAATGGCGCACGTTGCTTTGCTCGTTTTGTTAAAATGAAAAATTTAACCAATAAGAATAAAATACGAGTGTCGACCACTTCCGGAAATTTAACCCTTTTTATTGAACGTGATGGACGAGTTACCGTAAATATGCCGGTACCACAACGAGAACCAGCACAAATTCCCTTTAGCGCTCAAAAGGTTGAAGGCACTTATATTTTAAGAACAACCAAAGAAACCGTGCTTTGTGGTGTGATTTCAATGGGTAACCCCCATTGCGTACTAACCGTTGATTCAGTTGACGATGCAGCGGTTAAGACCTTAGGTGAAGAATTGTCGAATCATGAACGTTTTCCAGAACAAGCCAATGTTGGTTTTATGGAGCTGGTAAGTCCAGAGCACATTCGTTTACGTGTTTATGAACGCGGTACAGGAGAAACGTTAGCCTGTGGTAGTGGCGCTTGTGCAGCAGTAGTTATTGGTCAAATTCAGAAAAAGTTAGCCCAACAAGTTACTGTAGAATTAAGCGGGGGAAAACTTAAAATATTTTGGAAAGGGCCGGGAAATCCCGTTAAAATGACGGGCCCAGCAGAGCATGTTTTTGATGGTCAAATGTACCTATGAACAGCAAAAAATCAACCGAAAAAATAAACCCTAAACAGAGTAATGAACCATTGATTAATATTGATGAACTACCCTTAACTGACGAAATGATCAGTACCTATTTACAAGACAATCCAGATTTTTTTAATCGTAATCCCGAGTTATTAATTAACTTACAAGTCAGCGACAATCAACGTGGTGTCATTTCTTTAGTCGCCCGTCAACAACAAACTTTACGCGACAAAGTACATTTGCTTGAAGAAGAAATCACCCAATTACTGTCGGTAGCAAATAATAATGAACAATTATTCACTGTTTATAGTGATTTATATTTACAGCTTATAGAATGTAAAACTGTGGCACAATTATTAACTTGTTTACACCAAACCACCACTCAACTACTTGCTTTAGCCGATTTTAAACTATGGCTTGTTGAACCGATCGATTGCCAACACACCAGTATTATCAGCACAGATTGTCAGGCTATTTTAACGAACCGATTAAAGCAAGATGATTACTATTTTGGTCGTATGCAAAAAAATGAATTGGCCTTATTATTTCACAACAACGAAGTGTTTTCCTCGGCAACAACCGGCTCTGCTGTTTTAATTAAACTGAACTCCGCCAATAAAACCTTAGGCTTTATCGCGATCAGTAGCCAGGATGCCAAACATTTTGATCCTCACATGGACACACTATTATTAAGCCAGTTTAGTAAACTAGTCGCTAAATTACTGGCACAATTGCTGTAAATTACGGATGAAATTTTATCGTCGTTTACAGCCGGTAACAGCCTTGAGTTTTGATCTTGACGATACGTTATATTCGAATCGTCCAAACATGGTCAATGCTGAGAAAAAAATGCTCGCCTATTTTTCTCAGCATTTTCCCCAAACGGCACAAGCAAGTGCAACAAAAACGGCACAACAAAAATGTCGAATGTTTTGGCGACAATTTCGTATTGAAGCATTAACTGAACACCCTCAGCTTGTTCATGATGTTAGTGCATTACGATTATACAGCTATACTTTGGCAATTCGCGCCTTAGGTTTTTCAGCGCAACAAGCAAGCAAGCAGGCACAACAAGCGTTTGATTATTTTTTGCTGCAACGAAGTGATTTTAACTTACCTTTGAGCAGTAAAAAAATACTCACAGAATTGGCCACACGTTACCCATTAATTGCTATCACCAATGGCAATGTAGATTTTGAAAAACTAAAGTTAAGCGATTATTTTCAAGCCATTTACACCCCAGGTAAGGGCGTTAAACGAAAACCAGCAAAAGATATGTTTGTTAATGCTTGTCAACACTTAGCGATAAAACCTCAGCAATTATTACATATTGGTGATTGTGGCAATGCCGATATTGTTGGTGCCCTACAAGCGGGTTGTCAAACCGCATGGCTTAATTATTACGATGTAGGAAAAGCCATCACGGTATTACCACATATTGAATTATCGAAGTTAGATAATTTGTTATTTTTACTTTGATTTTTTATCTTTATTTAGCGGTTTATCTGACGACGTTAGTGATACCGTCATCCTGACGAAGGTCGATGAAATGAAGACTAAAAACGTACTTTTATTCTATTAATTTATTGGTATTATTTTTATGGATGTTTCACAATTACTTGATGGCTTGAACGATAAACAACGTCAGGCTGTGGAAGCTAAACCGCAAAACATGTTAATACTAGCAGGCGCTGGTAGTGGAAAAACACGAGTGCTCGTGCACCGTATTGCTTGGTTGGTTAAGGTTGAACAAATATCACCACACAGTATTTTGGCGGTAACTTTTACCAACAAAGCCGCAGCTGAAATGCGCGCTCGGGTAGAAAAAGTCATTGGTAGTGGCACTCACGGCATGTGGATCGGCACATTTCACGGTTTAGCACACCGTTTATTGCGAATGCATTTTCAAGAAGCTAAATTACCACAAACATTTCAAGTACTCGACGCTGATGACCAACTGCGTTTAGTGAAACGGGTTATTCGCACACTTAATTTAGATGAAAAACGCTGGCCAGCAAAACAAGCATTGTGGTATATCAATGGTAAAAAAGATGAAGGTTTACGCCCGCAACATATTGAATGTCATTACGATAGAAGTGAACAAACTTTTGTCGATATTTATCAAAATTATCAACAAACTTGTGATCGTTCAGGGTTAGTTGATTTTGCTGAATTATTATTGCGCGCCCATGAACTTTGGCTGAATAATCCCGCATTGCTTGAGCATTACCAACAGCGTTTTAGTCGTATTTTAGTTGACGAATTTCAAGATACTAATGCCATTCAATATGCATGGTTGAGTATTTTAGGACAAAAACATGGCAACGTAATGATTGTTGGTGACGATGATCAATCTATTTATGGTTGGCGTGGGGCTAAAATTGAGAATATTCAACGTTTTTTAACTGATTTCAATGAAGCAAAAACCATTCGTTTGGAACAAAATTATCGTTCAACCGCTAATATTTTAACGGCAGCCAATCAACTTATTGCAAATAATAACAATAGATTAGGTAAGCAACTTTGGACAGACGATAGTGCCGGCGAAAAAATTTCTGTTTACGCCGCCTTTAATGAGCTAGACGAAGCACGTTTTATTGCCAATAAAATTGAACAATGGCAATCGGGTGACGAGAGCAATGGGCATAGTTTAAACGATATCGCTATTTTATACCGCAGCAATGCACAATCAAGAGTATTAGAAGAAGCGTTACGGCAAGCAAATTTACCCTATCGAATTTATGGCGGACAACGTTTTTTTGAACGCCAGGAAGTAAAAGACGCACTGGCTTATATGCGTTTAATTGCTAATAGAAATGATGATGCAGCTTTTGAACGAGTCGTGAATAAACCCACGCGCGGCATTGGTGAGCAAAGTTTATCTTTAATGCGCACGGCGGCGAAAAATTTAGAAATTCCCTTATGGCAAACCTGTAAAATGTTATTAAATGAACAAGAATTTACCGGTCGTGGCAGCAAAGCCGTGGGTAACTTTTTAGCGCTCATTGACCAACTTGAAGACGATAGCCATAACTTAGATTTAGACTATCAAGTTAACTTTGTTATTCAGCACAGTGGCTTAAAAGCAATGTATGAAGCCGAAAAAGGCGAGCGTGCTGCCTCTCGTATTGAAAATTTAAATGAATTAGTCAGCGCTTGCCAAACGTTTACCGTTGATCCTGACATTGAAGAGGAATTAACACCCTTAACGGCCTTTTTAACTCACGCCGCACTTGAGGCCGGTGACGCTCAAGCCGATGAATATGAATCCGCAGTGCAATTAATGACCCTGCATTCAGCCAAGGGACTTGAATTTCCCTTAGTCTTTATTGCTGGTTTAGAAGAAGGTATGTTTCCGTCTCAACAATCAGTTTTAGAACAAGGTCGATTAGAAGAAGAACGTCGTTTGTGTTATGTCGGTATGACTCGGGCAATGCATAAATTATATCTTTGTCATGCCGAAATGCGTCGTTTGTACGGACAACAAAAGTATCATAGTCAGAGCCGTTTCTTAAAAGAATTACCCGAAGATTGTATTGAAAATATTCGTTTGCGTAGTAAAGTATCAACACCAACAGCAAACAATTCTTTTTCAACAAAGCTCAGTGATGAAATATTTGATCACAGCGGCTATAATTTAGGGCAACGAGTTAAGCACACCAAATTTGGCGAAGGCACAGTGATCAACTATGAAGGCAGTGGCCCACAAAGTCGTATTCAAATAAATTTTGACGACGTTGGCAGTAAATGGTTGGTGGTTTGCTACGCAAAGTTAGCAGCCGTTTGATCATCTTAGGATCATCGAGCCCCAAAGCTGTTGCATAAATTAACCCACTAAATTAACCC
>CAZVPC010000043.1:6309-17764 GCA_964629005.1 uncultured Pseudoalteromonadaceae bacterium
TAGGAACTAACATGGCTGAACGTTTATTAGTAGTAGAAGACAGTAAACCCATTGCTACCGTCATTAAACAAATTGCTCGCGCATTAAAATATGAGGTAACCATAGCCACTAGCCTTGCTCAAGTTGAAGAAATATTACAGGGCGACAGCGATTTTTTTGCCGCCACTATCGATTATGCATTACCTGATGCGCTCGATGGCGAGGCTATCCCCTGTGTATTATCACACGGTATTCCGGGCATTGTACTTACCGGAAAAATGGATGATGACACTCGCCATAAAATACTATCGCAAGCCGTTATCGATTATATTCCAAAAGAAAACAGTCAAGCTTTTCTTTACCTGAAACGAATTTTACAATGGCAAAAAACTAACCATGAAAACCATATTTTAGTGGTTGATGATTCCTCATCAGCACGAAACCATGTGGTTGAATTATTGAAAAGACGCAACTTTACCGTTTTTGTTGCCAACAATGGGGTACAAGCATTAGAAAAACTCGAACAACATCCAAAAATTAAAATGGTGATCACCGACTTAGAAATGCCAGAAATGGACGGCATTGAACTTACGAACGAAATTCGCAAAAAATATTCTCGTGAACAACTTTCAGTGATCGGTATTTCAGGCGCAAGCAACGGCATACATTCTGCGCGTTTTATTAAAAATGGTGCCGATGACTTTTTACGTAAGCCATTTTGTCCCGAAGAATTTTATTGTCGCATCACGCAAAATATTGAAAGTTTGAATAATATTGCACAATTACAAATTGCTGCAAATACCGATTATTTAACAGAACTGTTAAATCGTCGTGCCTTCTTTAATGATGCACAAAGTCGTATCAATGGTTATAGCAAACGTAAAATTTCTTATGGTTTAGCGATGATTGACATCGATCATTTCAAAAAAGTTAATGATCACTATGGTCATGAAGCCGGTGATCAAGTATTAAGAGTATTAGCTTTATATATGCGCAAACATTTTGGTTCCGGCTTAATCGCTCGCTTAGGTGGCGAAGAATTTGCAGTATTAATTCCGGGACTAGATGAAGATCAACTATACGGCAAGTTTGAAGATTTTCGTCGTGATCTTGCGGTGTCAATGATCCCCACAGGCGAGCAAGAAATATCTATTTCGGTCAGCATTGGCGCGGTGATCAATAGTGTTGAATCATTATCTAAACAAATCAATGAAGCCGATAATGCCTTATATCAAGCAAAAGAAAACGGTCGTAACCAGTTGTGTGTAAGTGGCAGTGAAGACGAATGAGCTGTGATTGATCAGCTTTTACTCTCTGCATAAATAACCTGACGAGCGCTGCGGGCAAAACCAATTAAATTCAAATTATGCTGTTTTGCCCAGTCGACTGCTTTACTCGTAGCCGCTGACATCGTCACTAAATGCCTAATACCGGCAGCAATGGTTTTATCAACCATTTCAAAACTGGCACGGCTCGATAGCAAAATAAAACCTTGCTGCCGGCTTATTGCTGTTTCAGCATTCGCCACCGCAAGGGCGCCAACTAATTTATCTAACGCATTATGGCGACCAACATCTTCGCGCAAGCAAAGTATGGCTCCGGTGGTTAAACTACAAAATGCCGCTCCATGCACCGCACCAGCAAGGTTATTTAAACCTTGTTGCAATTTAAATAACGTTAAGGCTTGCGCAATAACGGTAAAACTAACTAACGAGGTTGCTGGCAATGTAACATGCTGTTTGATGGTTTGATCTAAGGCTTCAACGCCACATAAACCACAACCACTGGTTCCCGTCAAACTGCGACGTTTATGTTTTAAACGGGTAAATAAACGCGAATTGATAGTCAGCTGCACTTCAATACCATGTTCACAAAAAATTATCTCATGATCTAAAATATCACCACAACGTTCAATAATATTTTCCGCTAAACTAAAACCAATGGCAAAATCGAGTAGATCGCTTGGCGTTGTCATCATCACGGCATGCGAAATGCCGTTATAAACCAAGGCAATGGCTTGTTCATTGATCAGCCAATCGTTTGCCAGTTCACTCGTTGATTGTTGCGTTCGAACTCGGCAAGGTATTTGTTTTAAAGCAGGTTGTAACATTAGTGTACTCAGGGGTTATAGTAAATCCGGTATTTATTGTAGAACTTGTCTCATTAAAATCACTGAAACCATCATGCTGAATTTATTTCAGTATCACAATTTTTTACCCGACTAAGATCGACTTTTTTTAGGTAATAAGTCAGCTTGCTGTTTAGCAAATTCTTGATTACGTTGTTGCCATGTTGATGGTGACGAGACTTTATTAACCTGTACCGCAGTAACCTTATACTCGGGGCACTCTGTCGCCCAATCAGAGTTGTTAGTGGTAACCACATTGGCACCGCTGTCAGGATGATGAAAAGTAGTATAAACCACCCCAGCTTGCATCCGTTCGCTAATTTTAGCTTTTAACACCGTATTGCCAGCGCGACTAGTAATACCCAACCAATCGCCGTCAACAATGCCGCGATCTTCTGCATCATGTGGGTGAATTTCTAAAACATCTTCGTTATGCCACACTTGATTGTTGGTACGTCGTGTTTGCGCGCCAACATTGTATTGCGACAAAATACGCCCTGTGGTTAACAATAGAGGGAACTTGCGATTCACTTTTTCTGTGGTTGCAACATAATCAGTAATAGCAAAAGTTGCTTTGCCAATGGGAAACGTTTCAACATGCATGATCGGTGTACCCGTTGGTGCATCGTCATTACATGGCCATTGAATACTACCAAGCTGTTCAAGTTTGTGATAATTAACCCCTGCAAAAGTTGGAGTTAATTGCGCTATTTCATCCATAATCTCACTAGGGTGTTGATAATTCATCTGGTAGCCCAAAGCATTCGACAAAGCGATAGTCACTTGCCAATCTGCCATGCCAGCCAAGGGTCGCATTACTTTTCTCACGCGATTAATACGGCGTTCAGCATTAATAAATGTACCGTCTTTTTCTAAAAATGATGAACCGGGTAAAAACACATGAGCAAACTTGGCAGTTTCATTGAGAAAAATATCTTGCACCACCAAACACTCTAATGATTTTAATGCCGCTTGCACATGTTGAGTATTGGGATCAGATTGAGCAATATCTTCACCCTGACAATACAAACCTTTAAAGCTACCGTCGATGGCGGCGTCAAGCATGTTAGGAATACGTAAACCCGGCTCTGCATCTAAATTTATTTGCCAATGGGCTTCAAAACGGCCGCGAATTTCATCATTACCCACGGGTTGATAGCCCGGCAATTCATGAGGAAATGACCCCATATCGCATGAACCTTGTACATTATTTTGTCCACGTAATGGATTAACACCACCACCCTCACGACCTATATTACCCGTAAGTAAGGCTAAATTGGCAATACCCATCACCATGCTTGAACCTTGCGAATGCTCAGTAACCCCCAAGCCATAATAAATAGCTGCATTACCCGCATTTGCATATAAACGTGCGGCTTGGCGCAATTGTTCGGCATTAAGACCCGTGATCTCGCTGGTATTTTCTGGTGCATGGCGCTGTTCACGAATAAATTCATACCATTGCTGATAAGCAGCAGCTTGACAACGGCGTTCAATAAAGTCTTTATCTTCAAGCCCTTCACTAATAATTACGTGTGCCATGGCATTAATAAACGCGACATTAGTGCCCGGACGCAAGGCTAAATGATGATCACAATACACATGCGGACTATTAGCCAAATCGATACGACGCGGATCGGCGATAATTAGCTTGGCACCCTGACGTAAACGTTTTGTCAATAATGAACCAAACACTGGATGGGCATCGGTAGGATTAGCTCCGATCACTAAAATTACATCGGCCTTAAGTACTGAATCAAAGGTTTGTGTGCCAGCCGACTCGCCCAAGGTTTGCTTTAAACCATAACCTGTGGGTGAATGACAAACGCGCGCACAAGTGTCGGTATTGTTATTACCAAAAGCGGCGCGCACCATTTTTTGTACTAAATACGTTTCTTCATTGGTGCAACGTGATGAGGTAATGCCGCCAATGCTTTTTTTGCCATAGTTAGCTTGAATACTTTTGAGTTTATCGGCAGTAAAGGCTAATGCTTCGTCCCAGCTGACTTCACGCCACGGCTGATCTATGCTGTCGCGTACCATCGGGGTAGTAATTCTGTCTTTATGGGTGGCATAACCAAAAGCAAAACGTCCTTTAACACAAGCATGTCCATGGTTTGCCTGACCATTTTTGTAGGGCACCATACGGATCACTTGTTCACCTTTTACTTGTACTTCAAACGAGCAACCAACGCCACAATAAGCACAGGTGGTAATAATACTACGATCGGGTTGACCTTGCTCAATCACACTATTTTCAATCAACGTGGCTGTTGGACATGCTTTGACACACGCACCACAAGAAACACAGTCGGAGTTTAAAAAATTATTTTCTAATCCTGTCGAAATTTTGGTAGCAAAACCTCTACCGTCAACCGTAAGCGCAAAACTCCCTTGAACTTGTTCACAAGCCCGTACACAGCGAGAGCAAACGATGCACTTACTCGGATCAAACGTAAAATAGGGGTTAGATCGATCTTTGGCAGCACAGTTATTACCTTTGAAATGATTAGCACCGTCAAAACCATAGCGTACTTCACGTAGACCCACGACTCCCGCGACATCTTGTAATTCACAATCGCCATTACTTGGGCATGTTAAACAATCAAGTGGATGATCTGAAATATATAATTCCATGATATTACGGCGTAATTTGGCAATTTTTTCATTTTGAGTACACACTATCATCCCACTAGCCACAGGAGTAGTACACGAAGCTGGCATTCCTTTGCGACCGACAATTTCTACCACACATAACCGACAGGAACCAAAGGCGTCAAGGTTATCAGTGGCGCACAATTTTGGAATATTGATATGATGCAAAGCAGCAGCGCGCATAATTGAAGTCCCTTCCGCTACGGTAATATCGATACCATCAATAGTTAAGCTGATCTGCGTACTCGCTTGCGCCGCTGGCGTACCTAAATCAGCAAGCTCCGTTTTGGGATCAAAATAATGGATCATTTTTGCGACTCCTCGACAGCAGCTTTCAGTAAATCTTCGTTAAAGTGATTAATAATACTCAATACAGGCAATGGTGTCATACCCCCCATAGCACATAACGAACCATCGACCATGGTGTCACACAAGTCTTGCAACAGCTCAAGGTTTTGCTGTGTTGTTATTTTATGCTCGTCAACAGAGCCATTAATAATTTTATCAATCACTTCAACCCCGCGCACCGCACCAATTCGACAAGGAGTGCATTTACCACAAGACTCAAGACTGCAAAATTCCATGGCAAAACGTGCTTGTTGTGCCATATCGACACTGTCATCAAAAACGACAATACCACCATGTCCTAAAACCGCATTAATTTGACTAAAGGCTTCATAATCTAAAGGCGTTTGCCATTGGCTTTTAGGTAAATAAGCGCCTAATGGCCCACCCACTTGAATCGCTTTAATGGGGTTACCTGAAAAACTTGCCAAACCAAAATCGCGAATTAACTCAGCTAAGCTGAGACCAAATGCAAGTTCAACTAAACCACCTTGTTTAATATTACCCGCCAATTGAAAGGGCAAGGTACCACGTGACCGTCCCATGCCAAAATCTTGATAATATTGTGCGCCTTTGGCGATAATGATCGAAATAGTGGTTAAACTAATAACATTATTAACGACCGTTGGCTGAGCAAATAATCCTTCAATAGCAGGCAAAGGGGGTTTAGCACGCACCATACCGCGTTTTCCCTCAAGGCTTTCTAGCAAAGCAGTTTCTTCACCACAAATATAAGCACCCGCACCAAGTCGAAGCTCAAGATCAAAATGTAGACCGCTATTTTGAATATTCGTCCCTAAGTAATTTTGCCCTGTTCCACCATGTTGATACGCTATTTCGATGGCTTGTTCTAGAATGATTTTAGCTTGTGGGTATTCAGATCGTAAATAAATATAACCTTGTGTGGCGCCAACGGCTAAACCAGCGATGATCATGCCCTCAATTAAACTAAAGGGATCTGCTTCCATGATCAGACGATCAGCAAAAGTGCCAGAGTCCCCTTCATCGGCATTGCAAACAATATACTTTTGCTCATTTTGATGCTGACTTTTTGCATCGAGTACGGTTTGCCACTTTATCCCTGTTGGAAAAGCCGCACCACCTCGACCACGCAAAGCTGAATTTTTCACTTCATCAACAAGTTGTTGAGAGGTCATGGTTAATGCTTTGTGTAGACCCTGAAAACCACCATGATCGAGATAGTCCTGTAAATTCACGGGATCAATAATGCCAACACGCGCAAAAGTTAACCGTTGCTGTTTGGCTAAATAAGGAATTTTTTCGGTTAATCCTAAATACAGTGGATGATCCGGCTTGCCATGCAACATGCCTTGTTCGAGTAAGCCGGCAACATCAGTTGCTTGTACTGGACCATAAGCAATCCGACCTTGTGCAGTTTCCACCTCAATTAATGGCTCTAAATAGAATAAACCCCGTGAACCATTACGAATAATATTGAGCTCTTTATTTAACGGTAAATGAAACATTTTCACTTGAAAACGTAAAGCCTTAACAACCTCGTCAGCACCCATGGCAAGGGCAGAAGTATCACGCGGAATATAAATATTAATGGTCATATTTTTATGCCTCGCTCAAGTTGAGCGGATATCGAGTTAGCTGATCAGTTAGTTGCGCAAACTTTTTAGCATTCATCCGACCATAAACTTTATCACCCACTTTAACTGATGGTGCGCAAGCACAATTACCCAAACAATAAACAGCCTCTAAGGTAATATTTCTATCCGCTGTGGTTTGGTGATAATCAATATTTAATTGTGCTTTGGCCTCTTGTTCCAGTGCACCCGAAGCCATCGCTTGACAGGCTTCTCCTCGACAGATTTCAACAATATGTTTGCCCGATGGTTTCAAATAGAAATGCGCATAAAAACTGATCACGCCATAAATTTCAGCTTCAGTTTGCTGTAAAGCTGTGGCAATTATCGGCAAAGCAGATTTGGGAATAAAACCAAATACTGTTTGCAACGCATGTAATATTGGTAACAATGCACCCGCCATGTTTTTTTTACTTTGCACAATTTTTTCAATAGTTGCGATCATGTCTGTTGAATGAGTTTGCATACTTAAACTCCTTTTGTTGATTAACTTTTTTACCTTATAATTCTGTCATAATTATGCTGAAAGTTTAGCTAATAACTCAGCAAACGCATCGGCACTTTGTTGCTGCAATAGATGTTGGTTATTTTTAATGACCCAAGTGCCATTAACCATAACGTCTTGCACCGGATTTTGCTGGCTAGCGAAAATCATACTATCGAGTAAATGTTGTTCTTTATGGGCAAATAATCGGCTTTGTTTTGGGTCTAACACCAATAAATCAGCTTGTTTGCCCATGGCTAATTCACCCGTATTTGAATTGGTGCTTTGTGCTCCACCCAATGCCGCGCGTTGCCATAAATTTTGACCCACTGAAGTTTGCTGAATATCTGCTAAGATCGCCCGCTGTTGTTTGCTAAGTCGTTGCCCGTATTCTAACCAGCGTAATTCTTCAATAGGATTGACACTAATATGGCTGTCTGAGCCAATAGCGAACGTTCCTGCTTCTCGTAAAAATTCAGTGATAGGAAAAAGACCGTCACCTAAATTTGCTTCTGTGGTTGGACAAATACCGGCAATAGCTTGACTGGCTATAATACCTTGGCGTTCTTGCTCATTAATATGGGTCGCATGAATTAAACACCAATGCCGATCTAATTCGGCATTTTCAAGTAACCATTGTACTGGCCGTTGTTGGTAATAGTTAAGACAGTCGTCAACTTCTTGTTGCTGTTCACTAATATGAATATGAATTGGCGCTTGTTTATCTAAACTTCGAACATAGGCGACCGCATTAAGTAATGATTTTTTATCAACGGCACGTAACGAATGTGGGGCAATACCAACATTGGTATTGTTATATTCGGAACTGAGTACAAAGCAAGCACTCACCAAGCGATTAAATTGTTCGCTTGAATTAATAAAACGTTGTTGACCTCGATTAGGTGTTTGCCCACCAAAACCAGCAAATTGATATAATACTGGTAACAGTGTTAAACCAATACCTGCCTCTTTTGCGGCATTAAAAATAGCTTGTGCCATAGTCGCTAACGGGGTGTAGTTTTTACCCTCTATTTGGTGATGCAAGTAATGAAATTCTGCGACCCGAGTATAACCCATTTTCAGCATTTCAATGTAAAGCTGAGTGGCGATAACTTGTACATTGTCGGCACTGAGCTGATCTAAGAACTTGTACATGATCGCGCGCCAAGTCCAAAAACTGTCTTGAGAGTCACTGCCTTGTTCACTAAAGCCAGCAAATGCTCGTTGAAAAGCGTGCGAATGACAATTAACCATGCCGGGAATAACTGCCCCTTGAGCGCTTTCAGTTGCGTTGGTTTTTCCCGTTTCGATGCGAATAATGATACCATTTTCAATAGTTAAGGTTTTATTAGTAGCCCACCCAGAAGCCAGTAATATTTTATCGGCAAATAATTTCATACTCGTCTCCTTTAGTTAATTTGCGCAAAGTCAATTAAGGCTGTCACTAGCCTTTTTAGCTTTACTTTAACTTTAGCTGCTTCGATCTCATCATATTGATCTGTTGGTTCAACCATATAAGTCTGTTGCGATAATTCTAATTGCAGGGCATGAATATGGTTTGCTGGCTGCCCATATTCTCGGGTAATAAAACCCCCTTTGAAGCGACCATTACAAATACAGGTGTATGGACTAAAATCAAGCTGCTCTACTTGACGGATCAATTGACTACTGCAACTTGCCCCATCGGCAGTACCAAAGTTAAAATCGGGTAATTGGCCAGCAAAAAAACGCGGTACATGTGACAAAATACTGTGTGCTTCAAGTAACACCACTTGACCAAATTGTTGTTTTATTTCCTGCAAAGTATTAGTTAATGCCTGATGATATGGCTGCCAATAAAGTGTAATACGACGCTCAATTTCATCTTGATCTGGCTCTTGATCAGCAAGATAAAGTGGCGATAAATCAAAGGCAGAGGTTGGGCATAAGGCAGTACTATTAGCGCCGGGATATAAATTTTCATTTGTTTTATTACGGTTTAAATCAATCACATAACGACTGTATGTGGGCTTGATAATATAAGCACCTAATTGTTCAGCAAAATCATAAAGTTTATCGATATACCAATCAGTATCATTAACATTAAGTGTTGATGGTTGCATGGTTGCCGCAATATCGTCAGGAATAACCTCACCATTGTGGGGCATACTAATGAGTAACGGTACACGACCTTTGATCAAGGTAAAACTATCGATTATTTTTTTGCTCATTTTACGTTATCGCCCATCTTGTATATACAACTTAAATATTAATTTATCATGCTTTTGTATCTATACGCAATAAAGAACCGCAAGAAATATTAAGAGAAAATATTGTTATCTCTCAATTGATATTTTTTTTATTTGAAAATTCAGTTTGATAAACTAACACCACGGTATTTCTTGAAACATTAAGTTGCTCGGCAAGTTTTCACGACGAAGGGAGTTTACTATTGGGTAAAAAAGATCCTACTAAAATACTATCCACCATATTGCGACGAATTTGGCTTTGTAAGATCTCATCATACTAAGCTGAGTAAAACTTTAGATTATTGAGCAAGTTCAAGATGACAATAGTGAGTTCAAGGTGTCAGCTTTACTCTCGTCATGCTGACGCGGGTCAGTATCTCAAGCTATTTATTTAAACCACCCATGCATAAATACTTAATTTCTAAATAATCATCTAAACCGTATTTAGAACCTTCTCGACCATTGCCTGACTGCTTTACACCGCCAAAAGGAGCCGCAGCATTAGAGATCAAGCCCTCATTAATGCCTACCATGCCATATTCAAGCCCTTCAGCTACTCGCCAAATACGACCAATATCGCGTGCATAAAAATAAGCTGCTAAACCAAATTCAGTGGCATTAGCCATTGCCAATACGTCATCTTCGTTATCAAAAGCAATAATAGGCGAGACAGGGCCAAATATTTCATTATAGGCAATCGGCATAGTGTTGGTTACACCCGTTAATATAGTCGGCTGATAAAAATTTTTATTTTCACCTTGCTCACCACCTAACACAATTTTTGCACCCGCATTAACAGAGCTTTCCACAAGTTTGGCAACATCATTGACCGCATTAACATTGATCATTGGCCCTATAGTTACACCATCCGTTAAACCATTGCCCATTTGTAGCGTTCTAACTGCTTTGACAAATTTTTCAGTAAACTGCGCTAAGACACCTTGTTGCACAAAAATACGGTTAGTACAAACACAGGTTTGCCCTGCATTGCGATATTTAGACACCATAGCGCCAGCGACGGCAGCATCTATATCGGCATCATCAAAAACAATAAACGGTGCATTACCGCCCAACTCCATGGATACTTTTTTCACCGTTGTAGCACACTGACTAATGAGTGATTTACCCACTACGGTAGAGCCTGTAAAAGTGAATTTAGCAATATCAGGATGTTGCGTTAATACTTCACCCATACCACGCGCATCGTCACCCACCACCACATTAAACACTCCCGCAGGAATACCCGCCCGTTCAGCAAGCTCAGCCATAGCAAGAGCTGAAAGTGGCGTTTGTGTCGCAGGCCGCACCACAAACGTACAACCTGCAGCTAAGGCTGCTGCGGCTTTGCGTGCGATCATCGCATTAGGAAAATTCCATGGGGTAATAGCTGCAACAACGCCTATAGGCTGTTTGATCACCACAATGCGTTTATCACTTGATGGCGCCGGAATGGTATCTCCGTATACGCGCTTTGCTTCTTCACTAAACCATTCAATAAATGCCGCACCATAAGCTATTTCGCCTTTCGCTTCGGCTAAGGGTTTACCTTGCTCAAGCGTTAAAATACGAGCTAAATCTTCTTGGTATTGCATTATTAAGTTAAACCAATTCCGCATTAAGACAGCACGTTCATGGGCTGATTGTGCTGACCAAGTTTTAAACGCATTTTTAGCTGCGTGTACCGCTAGTTGGGTTTCTTCAATACCTGCATTGCTTACTTTAGCAATAACCTCACCCGTGGCAGGATTAGTTACTGCAATAGTGCTAGCACTGCTATGCCAACTACCATTAATGTAAGAAAATTTTTTAACTAACTGTTGATCTTTTATTTGTTGCATTTTTTTACCTATTAAATTTGTGGCCAAATTGCTATAACGCTATTGAACCACATCAGAAATTAAGGTTAAATACAAAACATTCAACCTAAAGTTTGGTGTAGACCAAACAAAAGCAACGAACATTATCAATGACATATATTTGTAAGTTGACACGAGCGCAACGAGGCTCAACCTTTATATTCAAC
>CAZVPC010000044.1:0-1556 GCA_964629005.1 uncultured Pseudoalteromonadaceae bacterium
GTTGGTGATTTTAACAAGTAGAAATGAGCACATATTTAGTGAGATTGGTATAACTATCACCAAGTAAGAAAAACAAGGAATAAACATGAAAAAACTATTAATCGCAAGTTTAGTCGCTACAACACTTACCGCAGCATTTACCATGACACCAACAGTATATGCCTCTGACAGCATGTCGTTACGTATTTGCGAATATATTTCCGTTAACGATAAAAAACGTTTACGATCTTTTCTAAAAAGTAACAAATTAAAACTTCGCTCCATTTTTAAAAATATGAAATGTAATGGAAAAAATTTATTGATTTTTGCCGCTGAATCTGACGCACTAGATACTGGTGATTTAATTATAGGTAAACTGTCTAAAAAAATTGTTGCTGCCAATGTAGAAGAAATAGCTAAACATTCTGCTCATTTAACTGCATCCGCTAAAAAGCGGATCAAATAGCCAGTATTTACATTCCCTTAACCTAAGCCTACCATTTGATAGGCTTTTTTATTTTATATCATAAAAAATTCATTTTTTATTGTCACTGCAAAAATTCAAAAAACGGCTAAACTATAAATAGACAAACTTTTAGCGCTAAGTTTAAGGAAACTAATTATGTGGAAAACATTGCTAATTATCTTCATAACTTCAACTTACAGTTATACCCCGCCAGTTTTTGCAGCAAATATTGCTTTAAGTATCTGCGAATATGTCTCCGTTAATAATAAAAAACGTCTCAGATCTTTTTTAAAAAGTAATCGTTTAAAGATACGCAAAATATTTAAAGATATTAGCTGTAACGGACAAAATTTACTGATTTTTGCCGCGTCATCAAAATCAATTGAAACCGGTGAAATGATCATTGGCAAATTATCTAAAAAGATAATTACAAAAAACTTAGATGAATTGGGGAAATACTCTGATCAACTCGCAGCCGCCGCAAAAAAGAGAATAAACAGATAATTTTTTTAACTCAAGTGTAGTCAAAAAATAGCCTTTTCATTCTAAATCTAACTATTTTTCGAATAGTTTATGTTCAAATAGCCGACAGATTGAACAAACAGCCAAAAAGTCTACTTTTTTCAAAAAAAACGGTTGACGTAACACAGGTAGATTAGCATAATACGCGCCACTTGCTTTAGGGCAGGTTGGTAAGGCTACATAGCTCAGTTGGTTAGAGCACATCACTCATAATGATGGGGTCCCAGGTTCAAATCCCGGTGTAGCCACCATAGAAATAATGCGGGAATGGCGGAATTGGTAGACGCGCTGGATTTAGGTTCCAGTATCGCAAGATGTGAGAGTTCAAGTCTCTCTTCCCGTACCATTTCAAAATGGTGCTTTTTATAAAAAAGTACCTCTAGGTAAGTTACATTGTTGGGGTATAGCCAAGCGGTAAGGCAGCGGGTTTTGATCCCGTCATTCAGAGGTTCAAATCCTCTTACCCCAGCCATTTTCTTTAACATCCTTAATAAGGTCGTCATCGAAATTAACAATGTAATTACCGTATTCTCCTGTTGGGGTATAGCCAAGCGGTAAGGCAGCGGGTTTTGATCCCGTCATTCAGAGG
>CAZVPC010000044.1:1656-1720 GCA_964629005.1 uncultured Pseudoalteromonadaceae bacterium
TTCAAATCCTCTTACCCCAGCCATTTTTTTAGATTTTATCTTACCTCATTCAGAGGTTCACAAA
>CAZVPC010000044.1:1820-17735 GCA_964629005.1 uncultured Pseudoalteromonadaceae bacterium
ATAAGTCTTACCCCAGCCATTTTTTTAGATTTTCCTGAACCGCGCATCTGGTAAAAGCATCATCTACAAGCAGGCATGTCGCAACACTTTGTTTTTAATAAACGGTACTTTGTTAACCACAAATAATGCCGAATTTCTTAGCGATTTAATCAATGGCGATGGATGCGAGAATGCCGTATAAAAACCATCCATCGCAGTCATCATTAATAAATTATCTGCACGGCGTTTTTTCTCATAACGCGCTAATATTTGCGGTTGGTGCCAAGTTTCACCATTAGATATCGCCTCAGCAATAACGGTTTGTAACGCCATAACATCTTTAAATCCTAAATTAACTCCCTGCCCCGCTAAAGGATTAATAGTGTGTGCGGCATCACCTAACAGCAGAATTCGATCTTTTTGGTAAGAATTAGCATGGCGGCGAGTCAGTGGAAATGAAGCTTTAGCAACAACCTCTACTTTTCCTAACCGTTTAGGAAACACTTGCATGATCTCATGCTGTAATTGGGTGTTAGATAATGAACTAAGCCGTTTTATTTCATCGCGACGATGATACCAAACCAAAGACGCGTTACCGCCAATAGTGCTTACATTAGGTAATGGCAACATAGCAATAGGGCCTGTTGATAAAAATCGCTGCCAAGTAATATCTTGTTGAGGTAATTCTGTTTTTACATTGATCAACATAGCAGATTGTTGGTAATCCCAGCCTGTAATGCCGATATTAGCAAGTTCTCGCACTTTTGAATTAGCGCCATCAGCGGCAATAAGTAACTGCGTTTGTAAAACAGTATCATTCAAATGAACCGTTGTTAATTGTTCACTTTGATCAAAATCAACTAAGACTTCAGGACAAAACAAACTCACTTGTTCATGGTTTACAATTTGTTGCCACAACGCAAGCTGAATTAATCGGTTTTCTATAATATGACCAAGATGTGTTTGTTCAATATCATTAGCATTAAATTCGGTATAACAACGTGCTTGTTCCCAAACACCTAACTTTTGATACGGGCAGCAACGCCATTGCCTTATTTGTTGCCAAGCCCCTAGCTGCTCAAATAATCGTTGCGACGCTAATGATATTGCAGAAACTCTCAAATCAAATGCTTGTGTTGGTGCAAAGTTTTGCGGTTGTTGTTTTTCAACAATAGCTACCGATAAACCTAATTGTGCAAGTGCCAAAGCACTCGCCGCTCCAACCATACCGCCACCGATGATGACACAATCAAATTTTTTCATTACTCACTTTAATCCTATTTAAACGATTGTTACTGCTCTAGTTTAATATATTTATCTTGATGTTTCTTAACTGATATTTTAAGTTATAGCTGTTAGATTTATTTAAGCTCTTTGGCATCCTTGTCATCGCAACATAACATTTAAGGAAAAATTATGTCAGCTTTAAGAAAAGAAAAACGTTTAAGTAAAGATATTAAACTTGTTTATGACTTTAGTGATAAAGTAAATAACACTCAGCTAAAAGCTCATCCAGATCGAGCCGTAATAGCTAAACTTCGCGCTAGCTTAGTGTTACCAACCAATAAAGTTTTAACCGTAGACATAGATTTTGATACGTCAAGTGGCTACCATAACAACACAATGCTGATCATGGATGACTTTGGCGTAGAAATGCTTGCTACGGCTTTCACCGTAAAATACGGGCAGGAAGCTGCCGATAAAGTACGTAATGCATGGGCTAATAAACAACATCAAAATGACCCTCGAAAACCGACTTATTTATTGGTGCAAAAACCAACCACCGACAATGGTATACCCCAAGTTTTTGTTGCGTGTGGTGACCAAGATCACGATGATAATAATATTAGCGCACAAGGCGTACTCTAATTTGTTTTTTATAAAGTGGCGATATGGGTTGCCACTTTTCTTCCTATACTTTGTGATTATTAGCACTCATGCTAATAATACTTATTCCATAAATAAATTAGCCAGTATTAATAACATAATACAAGATCAACAGGGCTTTATTTGGCTTGGTGGTCAACAAGGCTTAACTCGTTTTGATGGTTCAGAAAGTATTACATTCTCCTCAAGTAGCCCGCAATGGCCACTACCTTTTAATTGGATCCATGATCTTTCATCTGTTGGTGAAAATCTATTAATTGCAACAGAAACCGATGGCTTATGGCAATTTGATCCTAAAACAGGTCAAACAAAGGCAATCTTAGCTGACATAAAACGAAAGAATGTTTATGGCATTACAGTATTCCATGATAATTATTACCTTAATGTACCTAATAATTTATATCGATACAATCCGACGACAGCAACCACCACTTTAATTAAACATGATCTAATTATTCGAAAAATAGCACACACCCAGAAACGACTTTATGTTTCTGGGATAAGCGGCTTATTCAGAGTAGACGGCAATGAGCTTAAACAGGTTTTAAATGAACCCATTAAAGCAATCACTGCTTTGTCAAATATAATGATAGCTGTCAGCCCATCAAAAATTTATGCTTTGCACGATGATGGCACTTTAACCACCCTTAAGATTAGTCAAAAAATTTATGCCATAACCAAAGAATATAACCAAGAAAACTTTTTTACGGTTAACAGCAAAGGCAAAATAAAAAGGTTTTCTGGTGCAACGTTAAAAGAACTACCCCACAAATTTGTTGATTTTGCACCAGTACACATTAGAAATTTATTTCATGATACTTCGGGTGTACTTTGGTTGATTAGTAGCCAAGGAATATTACGACAAAGTGAAAGCAGTATAAAAAATCATCCTAAGATATTTGATATTGCCATCAATGCCAACGAAATAGAGCAAATTGGTAATGACCTTGTTATTGGTAGTTATGGTTTAGGATTACAAAATTTTATTAACCCTGTCTTCGCTAAAAATATTAATCAAGTATTTACTAAAGAAGCGCTACAAGTTGCAGATTTATTAACCACCGAAAACAACTTATTTATCGGCACCTTTGACGGTTTATGGCGTTATGATTTAACGACAAAACAAGTCGCTCGAGTCGATTTTCCTGACAACAACAAGCTTATTCTTAAGTTAAGTTATAAAAACAATTTGCTGTATATTACCACTAATAATCATGGGTTTTATATCTATAATGTCATTGAACAACGTATAGTAAAACATCTTGATAGCACTGATGGTTTAAGCAGTAATGAAGTTATAGATGCTTTACCACTAGATAATGGTAATCTTTGGCTAGCAACCCCCAATGGCGTAGATATTTATTATGAAGCCTCTGGGGTAGTGCAAAATATCGATGTGCCCGGCTCCAGTAAAGTGATCTCGGTAGTATTTGCCGATGGTAAAATATTTGCTTCAACTTTCGGTGATGGTATTTTTGCCTTTAATCAAGAAGGCGCATTACTTGCCCATTTTGCAGCAGGCATTCGTTTTAGTTATATGGTAGTCGTTAATAATGAAGTCTGGGTAGCCGCAAGACCTGGGTTATATCATTTTGATCCGAAAAATTATCACATTACTATGGTACCAAACACCGAGCAGTATTCTTTTGCTGGTAGCACACTAGCCTTTCAAGGAAATATATATTCCTCACATTACGGTGGGATTTTATCCGTACAATTGAAAAAACAAATCCCTTTTAATCCTAAAGTTTATATTAGTAAAACAACGGTTTCAGGTAAATTTCACTTATTGAATCAATCGATAACTGTACCCTCGGCAAATGATGTTATCACCTTGCAATTAGCCAGCTTAGACTATCGTGCCGGTCAAGATAAACGTTATAAATATCGAATTAACAACCGTGTTTGGCACCAAGTTAATGGCAACCAATTAACCTTAACCGGACTAGCTTCAGGTTCGTACGACATTGAAATTATGGCGACAAACAGTTTAGGACAGTGGAGTAAAAACAAAGCATTTACTAATATAAATGTTGCCTATCCTTGGTATTGGACCCCGCAAATTCGAGTGCTCTATTTAGTGTTATTAGTAGCCATTTCCATTTTAAGTGCCTGGTTGCTTTACTTACGAACAATATCTATTCGCCGTATTCATCAATTATTAACCACCGATATTCGTGGCCGAGGACAAGTTGCCCTCAATGTAACTCACAATTTAACGCTTGCCATGGAACAGTTAAAACAAAATAGTACGCTTAACGAAAATGTGCATGATCAGCAGACTCCTGATGAAAAAAATAAAAAAACGCTAAAATTATTACAACAAAGTATTGAAGAATTAACTAGCTCAACTCGAACACAAGAGCCAAACACACTATGTGGGCAATCTTTATTTGTTGCTCTTTCTTATCTAAGCGAGCATGTTCATCATAAATATCAAATTAATTTAGCCATTAACATCAACATTATTGAAAACTCACTTAACGCCGAAATTCAAGCCGACCTTTACAAAATAATTTACGAAGCCGTTATTTCAGCAACACTCAACGGTGATGGTCGTAATTTTACGGTGACGCTAAAAGAAAACAAAAATAAATTATGGTTAACGATTCAAGACGATGCCAATAGTTTTGCTCATTTTACTAATAAAATTAATTTTGATATTGCCATGTATTACATTAGGCAAATCGCGAAAAAACACAAAGCCTCTGTCAATGCCTACAGTGAAAACACCAGCGGTAGCCAGTTATTGATCAGCATCCCCTTAATGTCTAAGTTTATAGAAAAATCACCCTAAGCAATCATCGCCAAACGCTCGTTTTGTCTAACTAATTGATGTAGAATACGTCTCCATTTTTAAATTAATGATGAAAATTTTTAGGTATTGCGTTAATGAGTAAAAAGTTATATATCAAAACTTGGGGTTGTCAAATGAACGAGTATGACTCGCAAAAGATAGCTGAATTGCTAGACTCGACCCATGGTTATAAATTAGCAAAACAAGCAGAAGATGCTGACGTTATATTACTAAATACCTGCTCTATTCGAGAAAAAGCCCAAGAAAAAGTTTTTCATCAATTAGGACGCTGGAAAAATCTTAAAAAAGATAAACCTAACTTACTTATTGGTGTTGGTGGTTGTGTTGCTTCACAAGAAGGTAAAGCTATTCGCCAACGCGCACCGTTTGTTGATATGGTTTTTGGCCCACAAACCTTGCATCGTTTGCCTGAAATGATCAACCAAGTGACTGGCGATCATAATCCTGTGGTTGATGTTAGCTTTCCTGAAATAGAAAAATTTGATCGCTTGCCCGAACCTAAAGCCGATGGTGCAAGCGCCTTTGTTTCAATTATGGAAGGTTGTAGTAAATACTGTACTTTTTGTGTAGTTCCTTATACCCGTGGCGAAGAAGTTAGCCGCCCACTCGATGATGTCTTATATGAAATAGCCCAACTTGCCGAGCAGGGTGTTCGTGAAGTCAATTTATTAGGACAAAATGTAAACGCTTATCGCGGCTCCAATTTTGATGGCAGTACTTGTCGATTTTCAGAATTATTACGTTTAGTCGCCACCATTGATGGTATTGACCGTATTCGTTATACCACTTCACATCCGGTTGAATTTACCGATGACATTATTGATGTTTATACGGATATCCCCGAGTTGGTTAGTCATTTACATTTACCAGTACAAAGTGGATCAGATCGTATTTTAACGCAAATGAAACGTGGCCATACCGTATTAGAATATAAGTCTCAAATTCGTAAACTACGCAAAGTTCGCCCTGATCTTTGTATGTCGTCAGACTTTATCATTGGTTTTCCAGGCGAAACGGATCAAGATTTTGAAGCCACGATGGATTTAATTAAAGCCATTGATTTTGATTTAAGCTTTAGCTTCATTTATAGTGCTCGCCCCGGTACACCCGCTGCTGATCTAGTTGATGAAATTACTGAAGAAACTAAAAAACAACGCCTACAAATTTTACAAAACCGTATCACTCAACAAGCATTAAGAATTGCCCGACAAATGCTCAACAGCACACAGCGTGTCTTAGTTGAAGGGCCTTCAAAGAAAGACCCCATGGAATTACGTGGCAAAACTGAAAATAATCGCACCGTTAATTTTGTTGCTCCACACACTGTTATTGGTCAATTTGTTGATATTAAAATTACCGATGTTTATGCTAATTCACTGCGCGGAGAATTAATACGCACAGAAGCTGAAATGGGGCTAAGAACTGAACATAGCCCTGCAGATATTTTAGCCAACAATCATCATCAAAACCTAGATCAAAGCGATGACTTAGCCGTTAATACCTACCAACCTTAGTGAGCATTTATCCCAATAATAGAGAATAACTTTGACTAAAAACAACTGCCAACAACTCGTTTTAGAACCACTCAATAATGAGCGTCAAGTCAATTTATGTGGCCCTTTAGATCATAACCTCAAAACCATCGAACGTCGTTTAGGTGTTGAAATTAGCTATCGTAGCAATAATTTCAAAATTTTGGGAAAAAAAGCTAACTGTCAGGCGGTGGTCAAACTGTTGAAAGATTTATATCTAGAAACAGCAATCGTTAAGGGTAAAAGCAATCATATTAGTGCTGAAATCGTGCATTTAGCTATTGTTAACACTAAAATACTTGAGCAAGCCCCCGTTAACATCAATGTTGACTACGAAGCCCTCAATGAAAAAACAGTCACCATTAAAACTAAACGAGGAATGATCAAACCTCGCAATAAAAATCAACAGTCTTATGTCAATAATGTATTAACGCACGACATTAGTTTTGGTGTTGGTGTTGCGGGCACGGGTAAAACTTACCTTGCCGTGGCTTGCGCCGTAAATGCACTAGAACAACAAGAAGTACGACGTATATTACTCACTCGTCCTGCCGTTGAAGCAGGTGAAAAACTAGGCTTTTTACCCGGTGACTTAGCGCAAAAAGTTGACCCTTACCTTCGCCCACTTTACGACGCTTTATTTGAAATGCTCGGTTTTGAAAAAGTAGAAAAACTAATCGAACGTAACATTATTGAAATTGCACCACTTGCTTATATGCGTGGTCGTACGTTAAATGATGCCTTTATCATTTTAGATGAAAGCCAAAATACCACGGTAGAACAAATGAAAATGTTCTTAACTCGAATTGGTTTTAATTCACGCGCGGTGATCACGGGTGACATTACCCAAGTTGATTTGCCGCGTGGACAACGTTCTGGTTTACGCCATGCTATTGAAGTTTTGGTGGATGTTCCTGATATTAGCTTCAGTTTTTTTCAAGCAAAAGATGTAGTTCGCCACCCTGTTGTTGCTCGTGTTGTCGAAGCTTACGATGCTTATGAACAAAAGCTTGCTCGACAATCTCAAGTTGATCGGCATTAAGGAAATATTTTGACCATCACCTTAGATCTACAACACGCAAGCCACGCCAATAATATTCCTGAGCAAAAAGAATTACAGCACTGGCTTAATGCGGTCTTACTACCCAAACATAATGGTATAGAATTAACCATACGAATTGTTGATATCGAAGAAAGCCAAGCGCTTAATCACCAATATCGAGGCAAAAACAAACCGACTAATGTGCTTTCTTTTCCTTTTGAAGTACCAGCAGGAATTGAACTAAATCTATTAGGTGATTTAGTCATTTGTGCACCAATTGTAGCGCAAGAAGCCAAACAACAAAACAAAACTATACCCGCACATTGGGCGCACATGGTTATTCATGGCTGCTTGCATTTGTTAGGTTTTGATCATATAAAAGACAAGGATGCAGAACAGATGGAAGCCGTTGAGATAGACATCTTAGCAAAACTCGGGTTTAATAACCCTTATGCTTAAAATAATTGAGATCAAAATAACATTATCAATTATTTTAAGTAATGACATAACTATAGGATATTAAAAAGCTCTATGAGCGATGACAACCCTCACCCTAGTACCGGTTCTACTGGTAAGTCTATATTAGATAAAATAGTTCAAGTTTTTACTGGTGAACCGAAAAACAAAGAAGAGTTGGTCGAAGTATTAAATGATGCGCAAGACCGATATTTGATCAACCCCGAAACCAAACAGATGATCGAAGGTGTCCTTGAAGTTGCCGACATGCGGGTGCGCGATATCATGATCCCACGTTCACAAATGATCACTTTAGACATTAACTTACCCCTTAAAAAATTTTTACCGATCATTTTAGCATCAGGTCATTCTAGATTTCCCGTGGTTAACGACGATATTGACCATATTGAGGGTATGTTATTAGCAAAGGATTTGCTCGCCTATGGTTTTAATCAACAGCAAAAATTTAGCCTTGCTAGCATCATTCGCCCTGCTATTATTATTCCTGAAAGTAAAAAAGTTGAGCCGTTATTAAAAGAGTTTCGCTCACAACGTTATCATATGGCGGTTGTTGTTGACGAATATGGTGGCGTATCAGGTTTGGTTACTATAGAAGATATCTTAGAATTGATCGTTGGCGAAATTGAAGATGAAACCGACGATGAAACCGATGACGATATTAAACATTTAGCCAGTAATGTTTATCAAATTAAAGCGTTAACTGATTTAGCTGATTTTGATGAATATTTTAACTGCCAATTTGATAATGAAGATGCCGATACTCTGGGGGGGCTTGTTTTACATCACTTTAGTCACATGCCGAAAAAAGGTGAAGAAATTGCTATTAGTAATTTTATTTTCAAAATAACCTCTGCTGACAACCGACGCATTTTAATGTTACAAGTAACGGTTCCTAAAAATCATCCGATCACTGGGAAAATTTCTGACTGATCATGCAGGAAAATTTTCTAACCTTAGTCAATTTAACTAAACAATCATTTAAACTACAATGCTTGCTTAGTTTTATTGCCGGTTTAGTTTTAGTTTTTGCTTATTCACCTCTTGGTTTTTGGCCAATAAGTATTATTGTACCTGCGTTTTGGTTAACATTAGTCACCGAAAAAACAACCAAAGAAGCCACTAAACTCGGTTTCTTTTTTGGCTTGGGTTGGTTTTGTGCAGGCATAAGTTGGGTACATATCAGCATTGAAAAATTTGGTGGCATGCCGTTGATCATTTCTTTATTACTGGTGTTAATTCTTTGTGTTTACCTTGCTATTTATCCCGCAATCGCTTGCTATCTTGCCAGCCGACTAAGTAAAAAACGGCAATTTAACCCTTGGTTATTACCGCCAGCGTGGTTGGTTAGTGAATATTTACGTTCTAGTATATTAACGGGATTTCCTTGGTTATCTTTAGGTTATAGTCAAATAGATAGCCCATTAGCCGTATTTGCGCCCGTCATCGGCGAAATAGGGATCACCTTGATCATGTTGATCTTGGCAGTTTGTCTCAGTCAACTATTCCTCAGAAAAAAAAACACACGGCATACCCTCATTTTAGTGCTACTTAGCTTCACCACTTGGCTATTATCGCAACCAACATGGCTGACATTACAAAATAAAAGTATTAAAGTTGCCCTAATTCAAGGCAATATTAAGCAAGAATTGCGCTGGCAAAAACAGCAAGAATGGCCAACCATGCTAAAATATTTAGATTTAACTCGGGAAAATTACGACGCAGATTTAATTATTTGGCCAGAATCTGCCGTGCCTGAAATTGAAGCAATAGCTCAAGATTACCTTGCAACCGTTGACCGCTCAGCTAAATTAAATAATAGCTCAATTATTACTGGCATCATCAATTACAATTTTGACAGTAAAGAATATTTCAATTCACTCATTGTGTTAGGTGGTTCAAATGCTGATAACAATAAGGCCACGTTAACCCCTCAATATTACTACAATAATCACAATCGTTATTACAAACATCATTTATTGCCTATTGGCGAATTTGTTCCCTTTCAATCATGGTTGCGTCCATTAGCACCCTTTTTTAATTTACCTATGTCATCCTTTTCTCGCGGCGATTACGTACAAACAAATTTAAGCGCTCAGGGGCTTAATATTTTGCCGTTAATTTGTTTTGAAGTTGTTTTTGCTGAGCAATTAAGTGCCAACTTTCACGATAATACCAATTTAATGTTAACTGTGAGTAATGATGCTTGGTTTGGTGATTCTTATGAACCACATCAACATTTAGAAATTAGCCGAATGCGCGCCTTAGAATTTGGTCGACCCATGTTAAGATCAACCAATAATGGTGTTAGCGCTGTTATTGATCATCAGGGCAAGGTGATCAAACAAATAGCTCAATTTAAAGAAGGCGTTTTAAAAACGAATGTTAACTTGGTTACTGGTAGAACACCCTACAGTCAATGGGGAAAATGGCCTAGTTATGTGCTGGCACTCATTATTTTCATCGCTATCCGTATAAAAGAGAAAAGCTAAAACTCTGCTGCTCACTTTTCATCTGTTACATAGCGCTTATACGCCATATCAGCACCTAAAATATGCTTGGTTAGCCACTTGTACAAAAACATGCCTATTTTATTGATCATATCTTCATCATTTTCACCTAACTTACTTTCAATAACGACCAATTTTTTGAGAAAAACCTCATGAAAACGAATATGTTGCTCTAACTTAGGATAATGTTTTTCTAACATTAATTTTTCTTCTGCTTTAAAATGAAAACTAACATAATCGGATAGCTTAGAAAAAATAACCCGCACCGCCTCGTTGTCATGATAATCAGTAGCAAAATATTCATTAATAATATCAAATAAAATTTGATGATGTTTATCCATCACCTTATCGCCAACCGAATACTCGGGTAACCACTTAATTGACATACCCTGCTTCATATCGCCAAGCTCAGTTTTTAGCAACGGCGATGGATGAGTTAATTCATAAAGCACCGTTGAATAAATCACACTCCTTGATGACGGTTTAACCAAATAGGCACTCAAGCCAAGTGGGATCCATTTTTTGATCAGCTTTTTATCTTTATTGCTGCTAAAAGCGATTATTGGCGTTTCTTTACAAGCAGCCATCGTTCTTAGTTTTTCGGTGACTTCAATACCGTTTAATTTAGGTAAGTAATACGACAACATAATAATATCTGGTTTTATTTTAGAAGCCTTTTCAATGACTTCTCGACCATCTTGGGCAATGGTGACTAAAAAACCTTCATCCAAAAAAATATCAGCAATCACTTTAGCAAATAAAGTCGAATTTTCGCCGATTAATAATTTAAATTGCACCTCCTTATCATTAATAGACTCAGAGTCTGAAATCTCATCAAAGTCAGCTAAATGATCCAATTGTTTTTTCAAAGCATCAACATTTTGTGTCTCAGCACACATTTTTTCTTGTAACTTGTTATTAACTAATTGTTGAACCTTATTCACGTCGATTAAATTAGAAATGAAATTGCCCATGTGTTGATTCAAATCGTGATGAAGTTGTTTAAAAATATCATCTGTAACTGTTTTAATTAAGTAACGGTTATCAGCAGGCGAGCTTATAACTTTAGTTTTATCAAGCAATTGTTCTTTGCACTGCTGTATTCTATGCGCTAGTGATTGTTTTAACTGTGTGCCGCGATCAATGCAAATGGCAAGTTCTTCTTCCCCTTCTTGCATTAATTTCATGACCGCGTCACCTCGACGGGCATTGATTAATGCCAACGATTTCAAAATAATAAATTTTAAACGGTATCGCTCATTCAGGGGATTTATTACCGCATAATTATCGAATAAGCCATTTTCACAAGCAAAAAACGCACGTCTTGCTTCTTTATTATTGATCAGCAATACCGAATAAGGTGTGTTCTGTTGATCTTGCAGTTTTTCTAAATAATGAACGTAGTATTGAATAGATTGTGAAATATGATCAAGAACAAACAACACCACTTTAGGCTTTATTTTAACTAACCTTGTTAGCGTTTGCTCATTAGCCAACATTGATTTAAAAGAAACGTCTAAACTTACCACCGATTCAACCACGCTATCAATGGTATCGCGTTCATGATACAAAATAACAATGTCAGGATGAAGACTTGACGCTGTAGATGTCATTATAAAATTACTTCCTAGCCAAAAAATTGCCTAAAAAATGCAGCCACTTTATTTTTTAGAACTAACCAAATGATGCAATTATTATAGCCGTTACGTGTTATTTACACCATGATATTTAACGTTTTTTAAACAACTGATGCTTTTCTAACATTAAAAATAAAGGTGGTTCCTTGCCCTAATTTGCTTTTAACACTAATTTCGCTTTGCAATAACGCTAATAACCTTTTAGTGATCGCTAATCCTAAACCCGTATGTTGACCTTGGCTTTGAATCGCATTACTGGCTCGATAACGGGCGTCAAAAATATAGGCCACTTCTTCCGCCCTTATGCCTGTGCCGTTATCTTTTACCGAAATTTGACATTGATTATTTTTTACTTCGTTAATTTCTATCGCAATTTCACCCTTTTCTGGTGTATGGCGCAGCGCATTTTCGATTAAATTACTTAACACTCGCTCTATTTTACCGATATCACTATAAACCTGCACATGACTCGCTGCTGGAAGCACTTTTAAGCTAATATTTTTGTGTTGTGCTTGTAAGCTAAATTTAGCGACAATATCCCACAACAATTCAGCTAAATTAAATGTTTCTAAATTCAGCGATACTTGCCCGTCTTCTAAATGTGCTAATTCAAAAATTTGATCGATCAATTTTTTCAATTGCTGCGAATTTTTTAAGGCCGTATCAATAAATTGTTGTTGCTCATCGGCTGCTAAATTTTTACCTTTTAAAGCAATCGTTTCAATATAACCCTGTAATGATGCCAATGGAGTACGTAGATCATGTGAAATATGTGCCAGCAACTCACGACGATGAATATCCGCTTGTTGCAAACGCATCAATTGACTATTGATTTGTTCAACCATTTCTTGAAAAACGTTGCCTAATTGATGTACTTCATTGGTGCTAATTGGCTGCCAAGCACTTAATTTTACTTTACTTTTATCAAAACCAGACTCTTTAAAAGCAGTCATGTCTTGAGTTAATTGCCGCAATGGATTGGTAAAATAACGAAACAAACCTAAGGTAACAATAAATAAAAATACAATCGCACCACCAGCCAGTAATAACGAAAATTCGATCACTTTATTCGATTGTAATTGCTCAAAAGCATGATCATATTGCTCTCCTGTAACAATGACATACAAATATCCTTGCAGATCAGCACCATTAAAAACAGGCGCAGCAGAGAATATTTTTTTTCGGCTTTTATGACGGGGATCATCCCCATAAATGGGTAAGGGGGCTTGATTACGGATCAATTGTAAAATAGGAACTAAATCAATACGTTCACGCTTTACTTGCGATCTGTTCGCAGAATAAGTCAAAATTTTACCTGTAGGATCAATATAATAAAATTCGAATGCTGGGCCTAACACCATTAAGGTATGAAAGAGATTTTTTAGTGCTTGATGATCAAAAACCCCTTGTTGCAACAGAGGGTTATCTGAAGCTAAATTAGCCGCCAAAGATAAATGTAAACGTTGCTCCGATTCAAAACGAGTACTTTGCTCAATTTGTTGTGATAAAAAATAAAAGAAAAAAGCGATCACCACAAAAACTAACAATAATGACAATGAAAGGCGTTGATAAAGTGAAAATTTCATGATGAAACCCCTTGGCGATTAAACTTGTAACCTACTCCCCAAACCGTTTGTACAATGTCTGGTTTGGTTGGATCTTTTTCCAATTTGTTTCTAAGACGATTGATATGTGAATTAACCGTATGTTCATAACCACTATGATGATAACCCCAAACTGAACTTAACAACTGCGCACGAGAAAATACTTGTTCAGGATGAGAGGCCAAATAGAGCAATAGATCGAATTCAGTTGACGTTAACTCTAGTCTTTTATCCAATAATGTGACACTGTGCGTCGTGCTGTCGATCTGCAAATTACCAAGGCAGAGTACTTTAGCGCTATGCTGTTGCTGCTGAAGATCAGACATAACATGCACCCGCCTAAGTTGACTACGTACTCTTGCTTGTAATTCTCTAATGCTAAAAGGTTTAGTCATGTAGTCATCAGCACCCAACTCTAAACCAACCACCCGATCGGTTTCTGAGGTTCTTGAAGTTAACATTAAAATAGCTTGCTCAGGCTTTTTATCTCGTATCTGTCGACACACATCTAAACCAGAGATCCCCGGCAACATAACATCAAGCAAGATCAGCGAATAATTATGCATCAAGGCCAGCTCTAAAGCCTTTTCTCCAGTAAGGCTGTGATCAACAGTTAACGATAATTCACGCAAATGCACTGCAATTAAATCAGCAATATCTTGTTCATCTTCTACAACTAACACCGAGTCTGTCATTTTTGTCCTTTTGATGCGCTGAATGTACAACCATGTTACCTCAATATGCAGGATCTACATTTCGAGGTAGCATAATTATAAAGCAACTACATTACGACTTTAGTTGTTGCAAGCGGCTAACAGCGCAAATTTTTATTTAGTTCGTGTAACACTAAGCCAAAGCGTGGGATTATCAAAACGGTGAGCTTGTGTTAACACTGATTGATTTAAACCATCATCTTGACTCACAATGCCCGAATGCATCGCAACAAAATCTACATCATCTCTCATTGCATTAAAACCTTCTCCACCTGCAGCAGGTCCCGGAATAGTCGCCATAAGTTCACTGTTTTTTTCTGTTCCTGCATCATAAGAGCTGGTGGTCATAGCAATACTTTCACCTAAAGTTAAGTTAGCTAAAGCTATGGCATTAATTCCAGTAAAGGCATCATTGGTATTAACCAACATCGTAACTACCGAGAGTAACATGGGCTCAGTATCGGTAATACTAATAGCAATGGTTTCACTTGCCCCTGGTAATAATACTCCAGCACCACTTTGACCAGCTAAAACCATGCTATCAGCAAGAATTGCCGAATTATCACCACTTTCCGCTAGCATTTCCAATGCTTGACTAGCACGTTGACCTACTTGCCAAACTTGTCCTTCATTATGTAATATTAGCGCAACAGGAGACATAGGTTGTGATTCTGTTAAATTAATCACCTTAATTTCATAACTGTAAGTGATTGGTGTTGGTGCAGGTATTGGTACAACGACATTATTATTAGAGTCATTATGGTTACACCCTGCGAGTGTTAAACTCATCGTAATAACCAATAACATCGCAGTTATTTTGATATTTTTAAATAAGATCATCTTAACCTCCTACATCACTTTAACAGTGATTTTAGCTACTGGATTCAACCAACGATGAACACTATTGTTTAAATCACTTTTACCCGCAGTTAGATCATCATCACCTAAATTACCGCGATGAATGTGCACTGTGGTGTTAGCTTCTGTGGAGGTAACTCCCGTCGCACCAGTACCACCATCGCCACCGGGAGCCGCTGGAATGCCAATAACATTAGGAGCACCACCGCCATTAATAATTTCATTATTAACTTCAGTACCTGCATCGTAGGCATTGAGAGTAAAAGTATAAGTACCGGCCATGGTGGGTATTTGCCAACTGTTCAAACCAACAAAGCCATCATTGGTGGGCAATAACATCGCGACTAGCGATAAACGATCATTACCACTGGTGGTATCAATCATTGTGGTGGTGGTCATCGCGGGTGCTAATAAGCCACCAGCAGGGTTTTCAACACTGTTTGCATTACCATTAGTTAACATAGCTGCTAGCCCAGAAATATCTCCCCCCTCAGCCATCGCTTGCAATTCTGCACTGGCAGGTTGACCGAGTTCATACAAAGCCAACTCAGTATTATGAGCAGCAATAAGCAGTGGTGTGTAATATAAACCTTGGGTTAAATTTGTTACGGTAACTTCAAGCTGTTGAGCGTGTACGGTTGATACCGTGGTAGTAGTTGCCAGCACAAACGCAGCAGTAAATAGTTTAATTTTCATCGTTTTTTCCTTTAACTTAAATTGAGTCTGTTTTGATTCAACTTAAGTGTGGCAAGGAAAAATCCCATAAGCGTCACGAAATTATCACAAAATTATAACAATAATTTTTCTCTACGCGAATGCTACTTTGTAGGTTCACCTCGTTACCACGCTCCGCGTGGTAAC
>CAZVPC010000045.1:0-9327 GCA_964629005.1 uncultured Pseudoalteromonadaceae bacterium
ACATCACCCGCTTGTGTTTCAATAATAGGTAGCGCCGTTAACGAACCGGTTTTACCTTTTACTGCACCGTTAGTGAATTTTTCAACATATTGCTCATTTACACGAGCGGCACGTTCTAATAAACGACTATGCAAATAGAAAACATCACCTGGGTAGGCTTCACGACCTGGCGGACGACGTAACAGTAATGAAATTTGACGATAAGCAACCGCTTGCTTAGACAAGTCATCATAGACGATCAACGCATCTTCACCGCGATCACGGAAGTATTCTCCCATTGAGCAGCCAGAATAGGGTGCTAGGTATTGTAATGCCGCAGCTTCTGAAGCTGAAGCGACCACAACAATAGTATTTGATAATGCGCCGTGCTCTTCTAAGCTACGAACAACATTAGCAACGGTAGAGGCTTTTTGGCCAATCGCTACATAAATACTTTTAATACCCGTGTTTTTTTGATTAATAATGGCATCTAACGCAATCGCTGATTTACCAATTTGACGATCACCAATGATTAATTCACGTTGACCACGGCCAATTGGGATCATTGAGTCAATTGACTTAATACCCGTTTGAACTGGTTGATCAACCGATTTACGTTCAATTACACCAGGAGCTACTACTTCAACAGGAGAAAAACCATCATTTTCGATGGGTCCTTTACCGTCAATTGGCTCACCTAACGTGTTTACCACGCGGCCTAATAAGCCTCGTCCTACTGGTACTTCTAAAATACGACCAGTACCTTTTACTTTTTGCCCTTCAGCAAGATCCGCGTAAGGACCCATAACTACCGCACCGACCGAATCACGGTCAAGGTTTAACGCGATAGCATAACGGCTACCAGGAAGTTCGATCATTTCACCTTGCATTACATCGGCAAGGCCATGGATACGAATGATACCGTCTGTTACAGAAACGATAGTACCTTCGTTACGAGCTTCGCTGACAACGTTGAATTGCTCAATACGAGATTTGATTAATTCAGCGATTTCAGTGGAATTCAGTTGCATGCTCTGTTCCCTTATTCATATGTGCTAGGATTGTAGTGTTGTTGCTAAACGATTCAATTTACCTTGGATTGAACCATCTATAACGGTGTCTCCAGCTTTAATTATTAAGCCAGAGAGTATGCTCGCATCAACTTTACAATTGAGCTTTACTTTACGTGCAAAGCGCTGTTCAAGCGCGGCGCTTAATGACGTTGTTTGTGCTGTTTTTAAGTCTACAGCAGAGGTTACATCAACCACAATGGTTTGCTCATGCTCTGCTTTTAAATCAGCAAATTGAGATAACACCTGTGGTAACACCAACAAACGTTTGTTTTCAGCCATTATTTTTAAAAAGTTTTTACCTTGATCATTTACTTGCTCTCCACAAACATTTAAAAATAATGTAATGGCTTGCTCAGTAGATGCCCCACCCGAAATATAATCATGGATGGTAGGATTTTTTGAAACTTCTGCAGCAAACGTTAACTGGTTTAACCAGACATCAATAGCATTAGTTTCAACGACACTCTTTTCTAGGGCGAAATCAAACGCTGCTTTCGCGTAAGGACGAGCGACAGTTGTCAATTGTGACATAGCTCTTTTCCTCTTAAAGCTCAGCGACGAGTTTATCTAAGATGTCGCTATGTGCAGCGGCATCAATTGAACGCTCAAGAATTTTCTCAGCACCGGCAACAGCAAGAAGTGCAACTTGATGGCGCAATTCTTCTTTAGCTCGGTTACGTTCAGTTTCTATTTCTGCATGGCCTGAAGCTAAGATTCTTTCTTTCTCAACTTGTGCTTTACCTGCTGCTTCATCAACTATTTTAGCTTCATGCTTTTTCGCTGCATCAATAATAGATGTCGCTTGAGCTTTTGCTTCTTTAAGTTGCGCAGTGGCTTTTTCCTGAGCAAGCTCAAGATCTTTAGCAGCACGATCAGAAGCCGCAAGTCCGTCAGCAATATCTTTTTGACGAGCTTCAATGGCACCAATAATGGGTGGCCATACGTACTTCATGCAGAACATTACGAATACGACAAATGCGATTAATTCACCAATTAACGTGGCATTAATATTCATTTGTGTACCTCCTATTTATATTCGCTTTAAAAATTAAGCCTAAGCTGGAATGTGTAGGCCTTCAACGAATAATAGGTATAACCCGATAGCAACACCAATCATCGCGATAGCATCAATAAGGCCTGCTACGATGAACATTTTCACTTGTAGTTGAGGCGCTAATTCTGGTTGACGAGCAGCAGATTCTAAGAATTTACCCCCGAGTAAACCGAAACCGATAGCGGTACCTAGAGCACCTAAGCCAATTAGTAAAGCAACTGCAATAGCAATCATATTTTTCTCTCCGATATTTAAAGTAAAGTTAAAAGTTAAAAATTTGTATCAAAATTAGTATTTAAGACGTTCTGTCGTTCTAAATTTTTTCCGAAAATTTAGTGATCTTCGTGCGCTAAACTAAGATAAACAATCGTTAGCATCATAAAAATAAACGCTTGTAATGGAATGATCAGTAAATGAAACGCTGCCCATAAAAAATGTACTGGCAACTGGAATAAACCAATGGTTGCAATCAACATAAAAATTAATTCACCCGCATATAAATTACCAAATAACCGCAAAGCTAATGATAATGGACGTGCTAATAAGGTAACCATTTCTAAAATAAAGTTAATTGGATATAATGACCAATGACCAAAAGGTTGTGTTGTTAGCTCTTTAATAAAACCACCCACTCCTTTTACTTTGATTGAATAATAAACGGTAAGAATAAACACACCTATAGCTAAAGCAAAGGTCATATTAGGATCAGTGGTTGGCACCGCTTTCATATAAATATGTGCCATTTCATGACCAGAAACAACACTAATTAACCAAGGTAATAAATCTACCGGTACCCAATCCATGGCATTCATTAATAATACCCAAACAAAAATAGTTAATGCTAAGGGTGCAATTAACGGATTTTTACCATGAAAAGTACTTTTAACACTATCACCCACAAATTCGACAATGATTTCAACCATACATTGTAATTTACCTGGTACTCCCGACGTTGCTTTTTTAGCAACGGAGCGAAAAACACCTAAAAAAACCAAGCCTAAAAACACCGACCAACCTAATGTATCTATATGCCAAGTCCAAAAACCTTCGCCGACTGTTAAGTTAGTTAAATGGTGTTTAATATATTCTTGGCTAGTTAGCGTTTCACTAGCAACAACTACAGACATATTAATGTTCCCAATAATTAAAGTTTAAATAAAACGGGTGTTAATAATGACAAGATCATTACTAAACAAAATACACTAAATAACGGAACCGGCACTATCGGTAAAAAACGAAAGACGAGTGCAAATAATACTACCGTTATTAAAATTTTTAATTTCTCGCCTTGGTAAAATTCATCAATTACCTGTTGCGATTTTGTCGCTCCTGCATATTTAAATGCTTTGCGTCCAAATATAACATTAGGAATGATAACTATAACTCCACCTAATAAAGCCGAGTATGCATAGTTTAATTCCCAAATAAAATAAGTGACTAGAACACTAACCAAAGTTACCAACGTAGCAAACATTAATTGTTGTTTTACTAAACGTTTCCCAGGTGCTGTTAATCCATTTTTTAATGAAAAGCTCACCTCAGTCTCCAAATGCAAAAAGAAGATATAAAACCACGAAATATTTCGTACGTTTTTTCTCCTTTTTGATAACTAAATGGTGCTCTAAAAAGTCAGCGCAAGTATACTTAACTTCACTTTTTTTGCAACAAAATAGGGCAGTATACGCCCTTTATTTAAGCAAATAATAGCTATTAATTTAATAAATGTTTATTTATGCAGGTTTAACGAGTAATTATGGCATTATTTATGTATCTATTTTTATAAAGACACTTTTTTTACAGATTAAAACCCCATGATGCTGAATTTATTTCAATATCAATTTCCAAATGACGAGTTTTTTATATCCAAATGATGCCTTTTATGTAGGCACTTGAGCGAACAACAGAGTAGTGTTAATTAATTTTTGTGAGGATCCCATCTAATTCATCAAGATTATTATAATTAATAACTAATTTACCTTTACCTTTTTTATTATGGTTAATGGTAACCGATGACCCTAATTTTTCAGAAAGCTGTTGTTCTAATGAGCAAGTATCTGGATCTTTAACTTTAATTATGACTGGTTTTATTGGTGCTAATAATTTTTTAACTAGAGCTTCCGTTTCTCGTACCGTTAATTCTTTTGCGGCAACGGTTCTTCCGGTTGTAGTTTGCAAATCATTTTCTAATGTTAATAATGCGCGCGCATGACCCATTTCAATGTCACCATGTTCTAACAGCGTTTTTACTTCATCATTTAAACTATTTAAACGCAATAAATTAGAAACCGTGGTGCGCGATTTGCCAACAGCATCGGCTACTTCTTGGTGGGTTAATTCAAATTCTGTTAAGAGTCGATCTAACGCTATGGCTTCTTCCATGGCATTAAGATCTTCACGTTGAATATTTTCTATTAACGCAATTGCCACCGCAGACTCATCAGGAACATCTTTGATTAAACACGGTATTAAATCTAACTCGGCTAATTGAGCAGCACGCCAACGTCGTTCCCCTGCAATAATTTCATATGTTTTTAGTCCTTGTGAATTTTCACTTAATAAACGAACCACTATTGGTTGAATTATACCTTGCGCTTTAATTGAACTAGCTAAGTCTTCTAATGCTTCAGCAGACATATCTTTACGTGGTTGATATTTACCTGATTGCAATTGTTCTATTGGAAGTTTTTGTAATTCACTTAATTGCGATAACGTTTGGTTATCATTAGATCTTGGTGTGGTTGAAAGTAAAGCATCTAAACCTCGACCTAACCCTCTACGTTTTGATGAAATCATATTAATTTATCACTTCTTTTTTTATATTTATTTTATTTTTGTTACTTTTTTTTGCTTGCTCTGCTCGACGTAATATTTCACCTGCTAAAGCTAAATAAGCTTTAGATCCAGTTGCTGATTTATCATAATACATTGCAGGTGCACCAAAACTTGGTGCTTCAGCTAAACGAACATTACGAGGAATAACGGTACGATATACTTTGTCACCAAAATGTAGTTTTAGTTGCTCTGATACATCATTAGCTAAGCGATTACGAGGATCATACATAGTTCGTAAAATACCTTCAATTTCTAATTTATCATTAACCACGGTGGTTAATTTTGCAATGGTGTCAAGTAAAGCAGTTAACCCTTCTAAGGCATAATATTCACATTGCATTGGTACTAATACTGAATCAGCAGCCGTCATTGCATTAACAGTAAGCATATTGAGCGAAGGAGGGCAGTCAATAATAATAAAATCATAGTATGTTTTTGCTGATTTTAGTGCATTACGTAACCGCAATTCTCGCGCATAAACTTCCATTAATTTTATTTCTGCTGCGGTTACCTCACTGTTTGCAGCCACTAAATCATATAAACCTACAGTATTTTTAACAATAACTTCGTTTAGAGGTTTTTCTTCAATCAATAATTCGTAACAAGTTGCGGCAACTTCATATTTATCAACACCACTACCCATAGTGGCATTACCTTGTGGATCTAAATCAACTAATAATATTTTTCGCTTGGTTGCCGCTAAAGAAGCTGCTAAATTGACTGCGGTCGTAGTTTTTCCTACACCACCTTTTTGATTTGCAATCGCAATTGTTTTACCCACAATAACCTCAATATTTTTTGTAGGTTGACGCGTTTTCCAACAGTCGTCGTTACATATTACGACCTACATAATTTTTATTTTTTTAGTTCTATTAAATGACGTTCACCAATTAATTGAGGAACAACAAGAGTGTAACTAGCCACAACCTTTATATTTTCAGGTAATTCAGCTATTTCATCTTTTGGATATAATCCTTTAAGTGCATAAAAACGCCCATTATGATCAGTTAAATGCCGACACCACGTTACCATATCAGTTAAAGATGCAAAAGCCCTACTTAAAACACCATCAAAAGGTTGTTCACATTGATATTTTTCAACTCTTTCTTGCACTAGTTTAACATTAATTATTTTAAGCTGAAAAATAACTTGTCGTAAAAAAATGATGCGCTTACCTAAGCTATCTAATAATACAAAATTTCTTTCAGGATACATTATTGCTAAAGGTATTCCTGGTAATCCTGGTCCAGTACCCACATCAATAAAATGTTTACCTTGAAGTTTTTCACCAATCACTAAACTATCAAGTATGTGTTTTATTAACATTTCTTGTGGATCACGTACCGAAGTTAAATTATACGTTTTATTCCACTTATTTAATAATTCTACATATTGAATTAATAAGTTAATTTTTTCTTCAGTTAAGTTTAAAGCAGCTTGTTTTAATAATTCTTTTAATTTGATTGTTAACATATTTTATTTTTTTATAAAATTAAAAAGATCAGGCAGATTTGCGTTCTTTTTTATTAAGCAAGCCATGTTTTTTTAGATAAACTAATAATAATGAAATAGCCGCAGGAGTAATACCAGACATTCTTGAAGCTTTGCCTATGGTTTCTGGACGAGTATCAGATAATTTTGCCACCACCTCATTTGATAATCCTGAAATTTGATCAAAATTAAAATCAACAGGAATTTTAGTGTCTTCATGGCGTTTCTTTTTTGCTATTTCATCCAATTGTCGATTGATATAACCCGCATATTTAATTTGAATTTCAACTTGTTCAGCCGCTTGTGTATCAATAAGTATTGGTCCTAAACCCTCAATAGACATTAAATCGTGATAATGTGTTTCAGGACGACGTAAAAGATCTTCAATACTGTTTTCTCGGCTAATAGGCGTTTTCAATAATTGATTAACTTGTGCAACTGAACGATGATCTTTTTGGATCCATACTGATTTTAAACGTTGCTGTTCAAGTACTATATTTTCCATTTTCTCATTAAAACGCTGCCAACGAGCATCATCAACTAAACCAATTTTACGCCCTTGTTCAGTTAAACGTATATCAGCATTATCTTCTCGCAACATCAGTCGATATTCAGCACGTGAAGTAAACATGCGGTAAGGTTCTTTAGTGCCAAGTGTCGCTAAATCATCAATTAAAACGCCCATATAAGCTTGATCACGGCCAAGCGTAAAATCGCCTAATTCTTTGACTCGACAAGCTGCATTTACACCTGCAATTAGTCCTTGTGCGCCTGCTTCTTCATAACCTGTGGTGCCATTTATTTGTCCAGCTAAATAAAGATTTTTAATTAATTTACTTTCCAGTGTTTGTTTTAAATCACGGGGATCAAAATAATCATATTCAATTGCATAACCAGGACGTGTGATATGAGCATTTTCAAAACCTTTAATAGAACGAACTAAATTCATTTGTACATCAAAAGGTAAACTAGTTGAAATGCCATTAGGATAAACTTCATGAGTGGTTAACCCTTCAGGTTCAACAAAAATTTGATGGGATTGTTTATCACTAAAACGAGTAATTTTATCTTCAATAGAAGGACAATAACGAGGGCCAACACCTTCAATAATCCCAGTATACATAGGGGATCTGTCTAAACCATTACGAATAATATCATGGGTTTTATTATTCGTATGCGTGATAAAACAAGAAATTTGTTGTGGGTGATCTGTTAATGATCCCATAAATGAAAAAATTGGTCTTGGGCTGTCACCGGGTTGTTTCTCCATTTGAGAAAAATCTAATGTTCGAGCATCTAATCGTGGTGGTGTTCCTGTTTTTAAACGATCCATTCTAAAGGGTAAATTGTGTAATTTATTGGCTAAATCTGTACTGGCAGGATCACCGGCACGACCACCTTGATAATTATTTAAACCGATATGAATTTGACCCGCTAAAAAAGTACCTACCGTTAAAACAATTGATCTTCCTCTAAATTTCAAGCCCATTTGTGTAGATACACCAATAATTTTATCTTTGTCTAAAATAAGATCATTACAGGGTTGCTGAAAAATAGTTAAGTTTTGTTGATTTTCTAGATAATAGCGAACATAACTTTTGTATAAAAGCCTATCTGCTTGCGCTCTAGTCGCTCTTACCGCTGGACCTTTACTAGCATTTAAGGTTCTAAATTGGATGGCACTATGATCAATAGCATGTGCCATTAATCCACCTAAAGCATCAATTTCTTTAACTAAATGTCCTTTACCAATACCGCCAATAGCAGGATTACAAGACATTTGACCTAGGGTATCAATGTTGTGGGTTAATAATAATGTTTTACAGCCCATACGCGCTGCTGCAAGTGACGCTTCTGTACCAGCATGCCCACCACCAACAATAATCACGTCAAAAGACTCTGGATACCACATTTATTATTTACCATTTTTAAAAAGGGAACACATTTTAACGGTTTTTTCTCTTGAGAGGAATGAGTAAATAATAAAAAAGATCAATGTTTGATCTCTTAATAATATAATAAGATCTTTATAAAGATCTTATTATTATTACTATTAGTAATGCTTTTTTCTGTGGGTAAGTATTTTTTTTATATAATAATCATCATATTAAGTACACTGCTAAGTTGTGATCAAACATTGATCAAACACAGTATAAGCTCTGATCAAAACAGCTATTTATCCACAGAACATTTTTTACTTTTTTTATCCACTGAATAACAATGCTTAAATTAACAGTTTTTACATGATTTATACACATAACACCTATTTTATATTGTTTTTTGTGTATAAGTTATGAGTAAATCAGTATAAAAGATCTTTATTTTGATCTAACCAGTGTTGAGCTGCTAATTCAGGATCAATGTCTTGCTGCATATTGATAGTAAATAAAGAAATTATTTCTTTACAATTTTTTGATAATAAAAGCTTTTTTATATTTTTAGCGGCTAAACAAAAAGTATCGTAACTGGAATCACCGACGCCAATGATTAAAAAGTTAACTGTGGATAGATCTTTATTGCTAATTTTTAGATCTTTGATGAAGTTTTTTAGGTTATCTGGAAAATCACCAGCACCATGAGTCGAGGTGCAAATTAACCAAGTTTGATCTGTGCTTGATATTTGTTCAAATTGTGGTTGTAAATGTACCTTAGTTTGATGTCCAAGTGCTATTAATGTTTGTTCGCAAGCCTCAGCAACATATTCTGTACCACCTAACATACTGCCAACGATTATTTGAAATGAAGCCATTATTATTCCTTTTATTTATTATTTATATAACTCAGTTATTAATGTTTCAGCGTCGGTTAATGCTTGTTGCTTGATTATTACTGATCAGTTGCTTTGGTACACCGTGGCTAAATAACCAAACCGGTATGTCTTCGCTGTTAAGTAGTTGT
>CAZVPC010000045.1:9427-12393 GCA_964629005.1 uncultured Pseudoalteromonadaceae bacterium
TGGTACACCGTGGCTAAATAACCAAACCGGTATGTCTTCGCTGTTAAGTAGTTGTGTTTGCTTACTTAGATCGGTAATACATGCTGAAATAGCTGTGCTCAATAAATCAATAACGCCATCTTGTTGATGTTCAAATAAAAAGGTAGCTGAACTTAGCTTGTCTTTGGCTTGTTGCTGCCATATGTTAGCTATTGTTTTGTTAGTAGGTAAAGCGATTTGCTCTGCATTGGCAAGCGGATTATCTAAGCCTAATTTTGCGAGTTGTTGTAAGGTACGTTGATCAATCAATGCCAGTGGAAAGTCTATATTCAACTGCTCAATAAACATTTCCATTTGTTGATCAATTTGATCAACAATGATCATTAATCCCGTGTTTTTAGCAAGTACCTGCTTAATATGGGCACTAAATTGCTGTTGTAATAAAGTAAGTGTTTTAATTAATTGATCGTTTTTATTAAGTGTATGGTTAATATCGCTACTAAAGCTTATTTGATTTTCACTATCACTTTCTATAATACTGCTAGATATGGCTTCTATGTTGTTATCAGATTCAGCGGAAATATTATCCGTTATTTGGGTGTCATCATTTATTGATTCTTTATTTAATTCAGTTAAAACAGCCGTTAACGATTTTTTAGTAATACCCACTACGTCTTGATCAGCTTCTGGACTGATCACATTATCAAATAAATCTTGTTTGCTGGTGATCAGTTGTAATATGCGTTGTTCGTATGAGTCGGTGGCGATCATTAAGATAATTTGTACTTTATTTTTTTGGCCTAAGCGATGTATTCTAGCGTTGCGTTGTTCAAGTACTGCAGGATTCCAAGGTAAATCCATATTAATCAAAACTGAAGCTGTTTGTAAATTAAGGCCAGAACCACCAGCATCGGTAGAAATAAAAATTTTTATTGTTTGATCTTGGTTAAATTTATCAATCAAATCGCCGCGTTTATGCGTAGGTACACCACCGTGGAGATGAACAAAACCAATATTCATTTCGCGAAGCATGCTTTCAATCATAGTGGTCATGCCTTTCCATTGTGAAAATACCACCATTTTTTGGCCTTCACCAAGGCATAATTCTTCAATCAGATTTTTTAATTCGTTTAATTTAGGTGAGCCAATCGTTTTTTTGTCTACTAAACCAGCGGCATTACAGGCCATTCTGGCTTGTTGCAATGCAGCCATCATTCTATTTTGCTCTGATGGTGTTAAGGGTCGTTTTTTGGCAATATTGGCTAATCGTGACGCGGCTGATAAGCCATTGTCATGTAATTCTTTTTGTTTATTGGTCATCGATACATCAATTTGGGTCGTGATCCTGCTAGGTAATTGATCACTCACAATGATGCGATCACGCCTTAACATTACCGAGCTTATTTTTTTTCTTAACTCGGTTAAATTACGATAACCAATAACTTTACCGCGTTCATCTAACACATGATAATCACCCATGTAACGCCATAATGGTCCTAATACTGCTGGATTAATTACTTGTATTAAGCTGTATAACTCTTCTAATTTATTTTCTAGTGGTGTGCCAGTTAAAACAAAAGCATAAGGTGAGGAAATGAGTTTGGTGGCAGAAGCTACTTTAGTACGCCAATTTTTAATGCGTTGGGCTTCATCTAGTATAATGAGCTCAGGCTTAAGTACTTCGTTAATAATGGTTAAGTCACGTAGCAATAGTTCATAGTTAACAATATAAAAAGTGGCTTTATTTTGCTGACCATAATGATACTGAGGTAGACGTTTTTCAGCATTGCCATTAATAATTTGGCTTGAAAAATCGGTGAATTTTTCAATTTCTCGTGCCCATTGTTGTTTTAGTGAAGTAGGACATACAATCAATATGCGCTTAACACCAGCATGATTAATTACCCAACTAGCGGCGGCAATGGCTTGTAATGTTTTACCTAAACCCATGTCATCGGCCAATAGAGCTCGACCATTGGCGGCTAAAAAAACCATGCCTTCTATTTGATAAGGATAAAGTGTGGCTTTTACGTCAGGGATTTTACCATTGAGTTGATTAATTTTTTGACGAATATTGTTAGCTTTTAATCGTTGACTTTGTTTGTTTGCCAATTGTTGTACGTGATGTAGTGCATCTTCACCTATAAGTATTTCATTATTACCGTAAAGATCATTTTGTAAGTTAAAAAAATTATCGGGTAAAGTGCCAGTAAAGTTACCTTGTAGATCAAAATACGACTGCAGTGTTTGTTTAAGTGCTGTCGACATATTCGCGGTACGTTGTAATTTTATTGCTACGTTAGGCTTTTGATTATTATTGTCGTTATTATTATATTGATAATAAATAAAAGGTAGTGGCGACGTTAACATGCTCTTGTTTTTAGATGGAGGTTTTTTATTTAAAAGATGTAATGTTGCTTCAATATGTTTGCAGGTACCGAGTTGATTATTCAATAAATCAGGACAATTACAATAATTAATTTTTTCGTTTAGCGAGCGAATATGCACAGTATATGAACGTGCCCATGGGGTATTATTACTGATGGTTTTAGCTTTAAATAAGCCAAAAATAGGATGGCCATCTAAGTGTTCAACTTTTACTTCTGTTTGACCACGTTTGATGCGATCTTTTATTGCGGTTTCTTTTAGGTTTAAAAAATTATTAACTTTATTTTCTTGTTCAGCTTCATTTTTATGGAAAAGTAATGCTGCAATAGCGTGTTTACAAAGCGCTTCTGTTTCAGCTAAACAGTCGCAATTAACATGTAAATTATTGTTAGTATTAACTGAAATAGCAACATTATAGGGAAAATCACTATTACTGCCTTCTACCGTTGCTAAAAGCGAGTCTTGACTTTGATAACATTCAAATACTCTATTTTCTTTATAATAAAAAAGTCCTAAACGGTATTCTTGTTCAGAAGTTAAGGTTGAAAGTTGTTCAGCATCGTAAATAAATTGAGTTGGTGAAGGCATAATGAATTTTT
>CAZVPC010000045.1:12493-17555 GCA_964629005.1 uncultured Pseudoalteromonadaceae bacterium
GAAAGTTGTTCAGCATCGTAAATAAATTGAGTTGGTGAAGGCATAATGAATTTTTAAGTTGAAGTAAAAAAGCATCATGCCAAAATTAAGCTTGAGTTGTCGATAATTAATTTTTCATTTTCATAAAAAAGGTTATTGTTGTTTTTTTTTTGCCTCGTTCCCACGCAGTACGTGGGAACAGCGAATATTACTTACCAATACAAAAAGATGAAAATATTTCGCCAAGTAAATCATCGTTAGTAAATTCACCGGTTATTTCGTTAAGCGCTTGTTGTGTTAGTCGTAATTCTTCGGCAAGTATTTCTCCTGCCATGTAGGCTTCTAGTTGTTCTAAGCCACTATCAAGGTGTTGATGAGCACATTCTAAGGCGATTAGATGACGTCGACGTGCCATAAAACTACCTTCAGTACCACCTTGATAACCCATGATGGTTTTCAAATGATTTTTTAAGTCATCTATACCTGCACCTGTTTTAGCAGATAAAGTGATAATGATATGTTTTTTTTGCTTATTATCAATAAATTCATTAAAGCCAGTATTACTGTTGTTTAAATCTGCTTTATTGCGGATCAACGTTAAGCCTATATTTTCAGGAAGTTTATTAAAAAATTCAGGCCAATAGCTTTTTAATTCTTGTTCATCTTCAAGTATAGAATGTTCTTCACTGGCATCTGCCATTAATAATATTCTATCGGCTTGCTTTATTTCTTGCCACGCGCGTTCTATACCTATTTGTTCAACCTTGTCACTACTTTCACGTAAACCGGCGGTATCAATAATATGCAATGGCATACCATCGATATGAATTTGTTCGCTTAATACATCTCTAGTAGTACCTGCTATCTCGGTTACAATGGCACTTTCTTTACCACTAAGAGCATTCATTAAACTTGATTTACCCGCATTAGGGCGGCCAGCAATAACTACGCGCATACCTTCACGAATAAGGCTACCTTGCTGAGCTTGTTTTCTAACTTCACCAACTTGTTTAATAATTTCTTTTAAGTTGGTAACAATTTTTTTGTCGGCTAAAAAATCAATTTCTTCTTCAGGAAAATCTATTGCCGCTTCTACATACATGCGTAAATGAATTACTTTTTCAACAAGTTGATAAATAAGTTTGGAAAAATCACCTTGCAATGAATGTAATGCACAACGGGCAGCTTGCTCAGAGCTTGAATTGATCAAATCAGCAATAGCTTCTGCTTGAGTAAGATCAAGTTTGTTGTTTAAAAAAGCTTGTTCACTAAATTCACCCGGATTTGCTAATCTAATATTGGCTAGGGTAGTGATCTCTTTTAATAATATATCGAGTATTACTGGACCGCCATGACCTTGTAGTTCTAATACATCTTCACCAGTAAAAGAATTGGGTGCTTGAAAAAATAGCGCTATACCTTGATCAAGTATTTGTTGTTTTTTATCTTTAAAGGCTAGATATTCTGCTTTTCTTGTTGCAGGTACTTTACCTAGAATTGCTTGTGCTACTGTTTTGGCGTGAGGACCTGATATTCTAATAATACCGACACCACCCCTACCAGGAGGCGTAGCTTGTGCAGCAATGGTTTCTTGGTTATTTTTTGTTAATGTATGTTGATTCATAATTTTTTTGAATAAAAATTTAAGCTAGTTATATTTTACTTTATTTTGACCGATAAACAAAAAGCGACCATTACGGTCGCTTTAATAAAACAAATTAGTTGCTGTTAACTTTTAGCTAATTTCTTTTTTTCTATACCCGCGAAAATAATTTTCATTTGTACAATTGAAATTAAGTTACTTACAAACCAGTAAAGTACTAGTCCAGCAGGGAACCAGAAGAAGAAAATAGTGAAAAATATTGGCATATATTTCATTATTTTTTGCTGCATAGGATCTTGTACTGTCATCGGTTGCATTCTTTGCATTACTAACATACTAATACCCATTAATATTGGTAATATATAAAAGGGATCTTTTGATGATAAATCCATGATCCATAAGCCAAATTCAGCATGTCGTAATTCAACACTTTCTAAAAACACCCAATACAAAGCCATAAAGAGTGGCATTTGTAATAATAATGGGAAACAGCCACCAGCAGGATTTACTTTTTCTTTTTTATAGAGAGCCATGGTTGCTTGTGACATTTTTTGACGATCATCACCATAACGTTCTTTTAATGCTGCCATTTTAGGTTGTAATTCGCGCATTCTTGCCATAGAAGTGTATTGAATTTTGGTTAGTGGATACATACCACCTTTTACGATTAAGGTAATAATAATAATCGCAAAACCCCAATTACCGACTAGTGCTTCAATGTGTACAAGTAGCCAAAAGAGCGGCTGACTGATCATAAATAAGAAACCATAATCTATAGTTAAGTCTAAACCATCAGCAATTTTTGCCATTTCAGTTTGATTTTTAGGACCAACATACAATATGGTTGATGCAATAGCATCTCCAGCAGGAGGAATAGTAATTGCGGGTGCCTTAAAACCAATAACGGCATAACCATTTCTATAATTACTGTATAACTGGTTCATATCGTCAGCTTGTGGTACCCAAGCGGAAACAAAATAATGTTGGATCATTGCCACCCAACCACCTTGAGTTGATTTATTTAAATCTGTTTCTTTAAGGGTTTTAAATTTATATTTTTCGTATCTATCTTCGGTGGTTGAATAGGCTGCACCACGATAAGCAGAGGTGGGCATCATATTACTTGATTTAGGAATTTCTATTGTTTGTTTTAATTGTGCATAGAGTTGAATATTGGCATTTGCGTTCATTTTGTTGTGAATTATATAATCAACTTTAATACTGTATTTGTTTCGTGAAAAAGTGAAACGTTTAGTCACGGTTAGATTATTATTATTAACATAGTTTAAATCGACCGTTAATTGTTGTTGATCTGGTGCTAATTCGTAATAATTTGCTTTAGTTTGATAAATAGGACGGCCAGGGATCACTTTATCTAAACCATTGCTGCCAATTAAACCACTCTGTGCAATATATTTAAAACTATTATATTGGAGTATTCTAAATGGGATACCATTATTTAATTCGGTGTCATAAGCAAGTAGTTCCCCATCAATAACATCGCCACCTTGAGTATTAATTTTTATAATCAATACATCAGTTTTAACTTCTATGATTGTTGCTGTTGTTTTAACCGATTTTTTTGGTTGTGTCGCTTGTATGCTTGATTCAGGCACAAAATCATCCGTTAAAGACTGATTTTCATTAATAACAGTTTGATTAGGCGAGCTTTGTTGTGGAACTTTATCTAACTGCCATTGATTAAAAAGTAAATAGCTTACAACTAACAAAGCTATAAAGAGCATACTGCGTTGGGATTCCATAGTGTATTACTTCTCTTTTTTCGTGTGTGGTACGGGATCTTCACCACCCGCATGTAGTGGATGGCATTTTAATATACGTTTGCTTGCTAACCAACAACCTTTTAATACACCAAAGCGATTAATTGCTTCTATCGCATATTGAGAGCACGTTGGATGGAAGCGGCAATTGTTACCTAGTAGTGGGCTAAGCCACTGCTGATAAGCTTTTATTGCTCCAACCATTATTTTTTTTGGCGTTGAATTATTTTTCGCCATATTTTTTCTATTTGTTGAGAAATTGTTTTATTATCCAGTTGTTCAATACCAGATTTCGCCATCACAACTATATCAATCATTGGTAAATTATGTTGTTTTAAACGAAAACTTTCTCTAACAATTCGCTTTACTCTATTTCTTTGTACGGCAAGTTTTATTCTTTTTTTTGCAATAGCAAAGCCAATTCTATTATTTTCAATAGAATTAGATCGGATCAAAATTGTAAAATGTTGGGAATGAAATCTTATTGGTTTTGAAAAAACCGATTGGAAATGATCGGGAGTTAACAAACGTAACTCCCGATTGAATTGATAAGTAACCATTAGGCTACCTTAGTTCTTTTTCTGGTAAAGTAGAAAAAGATCAGGCACTAAGTTTAGCACGACCTTTAGCACGACGACGTGCAAGGACAGCACGGCCATTTTTAGTTGCCATGCGCGCACGGAAACCATGGTTACGTTTACGTTTTAAATTACTTGGTTGAAATGTTCTTTTCATTACGCTAATCCGTCGGTTATTGTTGCCCTGGCAAACCCGCCGTTAAGAGCACACTGAATAAAAAATGAGGCCGAATTCTATAGTGATAAGAAACTTTTGTCAATCAAATTTACTTAGTTTGGCTTGAAAAAGATCACTGTTTATTCAAAAAAAATTAATATCCACAGTTTTATAACAAAAGCTTATTATATTTTATTTATTAGTGAGTAAATTGCTTTAATAACTTAAGAATATATCTATTTTATTTTAGCATTATTTTAATATTAATAAAAAAGAATAACTATATTTATCAATTTGTTATCATTAATTGATAAATATAGTTAATGATATTTGTTAAGTCAATGTTGAACTTGTGGATAACTACGGAGATAATAGGACTAATAATAGATGATTTTTTTTATTTTATTCTTTTTATAATTGTGTTTATTGGTAATTTTCTCTTTTTTTAGATTAGCCAGCCCCAATTTGTAAAATAAATATAAACTTAGGGAGTTTTGGGTGGAGCATTTAATCTGGCAGCGTTGTTTATCAGTTCTCCAAGAAGAATTACCAGCACAACAATTTAGTATGTGGATCCGTCCTCTTCAATGTGTGCTTGATGATAATATTATGACCTTGTATGCACCTAATCGTTTTGTTTTAGATTGGGTTAGAGAAAAATATGTCGATAGGATCAATGAATTAGTATCATTACAAGAAGACAAAGAACCACCTTTATTACGTTTTGATGTGGGTAGTAAGAATACAATATCAACTAAAGCAACAATGGTAAATAATAGTGTCGTTAATACAAATAACAATCGTGTAAATAGTATTGATCCCAATTTACCTAAAACTGCCAATGTTCGGCTTAATTATACCTTTGAAAATTTTGTTGAAGGTAAATCTAATAAATTAGCAAGAGCTGCTGCTTCTCAGGTTGCTGATAACCCTGGTGCTGCTTATAATCCCTTATTTATTTATG
>CAZVPC010000046.1:0-17528 GCA_964629005.1 uncultured Pseudoalteromonadaceae bacterium
AGGTTAACTAAAAGTATAGTAGATAATTTTTATTCTTGTTTTTTCACTTGCTGCCAATAGTGTTCAAGTTGGGCTAAGTTGTGCTCGTTAAAAGCTTTACCCGAGTGTTTTACGAATTCTTCAACGCCGTGAAAACGTTTAATAAACTTTCGATTAGCTTGTCTTAGCATGGTTTCAGCATCGGCATTAGCATGTCGACATAAATTCACTACAGCAAAAAGTAAATCACCCAACTCCTCGTGTAATGCATTTTCACTATATTGCTGACTCACTGGTGGCGTTAATTCAGCTTTAACTTCTTCAATTTCTTCTTCGACCTTATCAATAACATCGTTAATATGATGCCAATCAAAACCAACATGCGCACAGCGTTTTTGAATTTTCATTGCCTGTGATAATGCGGGCAAATTATTTGGAATATCAGCGAGTATGCTCAATTGTTGAGCGGATGATTTTTGTTGACTGTGCTTCTGTTCGCGCTCTTTGGCTTTTTCATTTTCCCAATTAGCTTTTATTTCTGCCTCACTATTTAACAATTTATCGCCAAAAACATGAGGATGACGGCGGATCAATTTTTCGCAAATAGCTGCCAGTACATCATCAAAATCAAAAATATTTTGCTCTTCGCCTAAATGACTATAAAAAACAACCTGAAAGAGTAAATCACCTAATTCTTTTTTTAGCTCAGTTAAGTCACCCTGCTCAATCGCATCCACTACTTCATAAGCTTCTTCAATGGTATGACTAACAATCGATTTAAAGGTTTGTTTAATATCCCAAGGACAACCATGTTCCGGATCACGTAATTGTGCCATGATCCAACGGAGTTTTTCTATCGAGGGCGGCGCATTAAATTTTTCGACACTGATATTCACCATTCTTACGACCTTTTTACTGCAATAATATCATCTAACTGACTGATTTTATTTATTAGTCTAGATAAAACCTCATTATTACTAACTTCTAATTTAATTGATACACTCATGCTCTGACGCTTATCATCGCTATGACTTTCAATACCAAAAATACTCAATCTGTCGTTAGCAATAATGGTAGAAACATCGAGTAACAAGCCTTGTCGGTCAGTAGAAATTATTTGCAAGGTAGCCAAGTAACCTTGATTGTCTTGCGCTCCCCATTGCACTTCAACTTCACGTTCAGGTTGTTGCAGCAAAGCATACGCAAGCTGTTCACAATCTTTACGATGTACTGAAATACCGCGACCTTGAGTAATAAAACCATCAATATTATCACCCAAAACTGGCTGACAACATTTCGCCATATGGGTCAATAAATTACCAACCCCTGAAACCATAATGCCATTATCATCAACCGAGTTTTTTTGATTTGCCGATGGCTGTTTAACAATACTCTGAACATCAAGCTCTGCCACAGGCCGATTTTTTTCATCTTGTTGTAATAAAAAATTAAGTACTTGTTGTAATTTAACATTACCGCCACCAATCGCTGCGTGTAAATCATCAATTTTAGTCAAATTAAAACGATCAACTGCTGACATTAAATCAAGGTGATCAAGTTGTAGTTTAGCTAATTCAGCTTCTAACTGTTCTTTGCCCAAAGCTAAATGTTTGTCTCGGTCGAGTAATTTAAAAAAATGCTGTACCTTTGCTCTTGCTCTGGCCGAATGAAGATAATTTAAATTTGGATTTAACCAATCCCGACTCGGATTAGGTGTTTTACGAGTAAGCACCTCAACTTGATCACCTGTTTGTAATTTATAGGTAAACGGCACGATACGACCAAAAACTTTGGCACCAATACAGCGATGGCCAACATTAGAATGAATATAATAAGCAAAGTCTAACGGGGTTGCGCCCATAGGTAAGTCGATAACATCACCTTGAGGTGTAAATACGTAAATTCTATCTTCAAATACTTGGCTACGCAGCTCAGCTAATAATTCACTACTTTCTGAAACATCATCTTGCCATTGAAGAATTTTTCTTAACCAGCTGACTTTATCATCAAAACCGGTGGTTTTTCCGCTTGCATTACCTTCTTTATAACGCCAATGTGCGGCGACCCCTAATTCAGCATCATCGTCCATTTGCTTCGTACGAATTTGCACTTCAACTGATTTCCCCTGTGGCCCCAAGACCACAGTATGAATAGATTGGTAACCATTGGGTTTAGGAGTAGCAACATAATCATCAAACTCATTGGGCAAATGCTGCCATGAGGTATGAACGATACCTAGCGCGGTGTAACAATCTTGTAACTGCTCAACGACAATTCTAACGGCTCTTACATCAAAAAGCTGATCAAAATCGAGTGATTTATCCTGCATTTTTTTCCAAATGCTATAAATATGTTTAGGACGACCACAGACGATACCTTTAACCTGTAATCTGGTTAACTGTTGTTCAAGGTGGCTAACAAAATCTGCCATATATTGCTCACGATCTAAACGTTTTTCAGCTAACTGTTTGGCAATTTTTTTATAAATATAAGGATGAAGGTAACGAAAAGAAATGTCTTCTAATTCCCATTTTATCTGACCGATACCAAGTCGATTTGCCAATGGTGCATAAATATTTTGTGTCTCTATTGCAGCGACAACGCGAGTTTCTTCATCGCTGTTTTTAATCAACCTTAGGTAACATACCCGTTCAGCTAGTTTAATAACTACCGCGCGAACATCTTCGACCATCGCCAACAGCATTTTACGAATATTATCAATTTGATTAACACCAACTTGACTGTTACTGCTTTGTTGTAATGCTTTGATCGCCGCCATTTTGATGACGCCGTCACAAAGCTGTACTACCGCACGACTAAAATGTTCTTCAACAAAGGTAAATGTAATATATTGATTTTGTAATAATGGACACAAAAATGCTGCGCTAAGGGATTCTTTATCAAGATTTAAAGCACTTAGAATTTCAACCATTTCGAACGCTTTATTTCGGCATTGTGTGAGGTTTTCGTCGTCTTGTACAGTATCAAGTTGGCTGAAAATATCCGCTGTTTTTTGCCACAGATGGATCAATACTTGATTTTTAGCTGGCGTTAATTCAAGGGAATGTAGCCATTGTTCGAAATTTCGTTCAGAAATTTGATGTGATTTACGCACTGAGACCATTTGAAAATCCTTTCAATAAAACTGACTTTTATGGTTAACAATTACTGTTCAAACAATACCATAGTTTCACTATGTTTAGTGTGCGTAAACATATCCAACACACCGATTTTAGTGATCTTATAACCCGCTAATAAGAATTGTTTACTATCAATGGCTAAGGTTGTGGGATCGCAACTAATATACAGAATTTTAGCTATTTTAAATGTGATTAATTGTGCAACAGCATTTAAAGCACCCGCTCTAGCAGGATCTAAGATCGCTTTAGTATAGCAAAGCTTAGTCCACTTTTGTTCATGCCATGTCGCATTTAAATCACTTTGAAAAAAACTCACATTAGTGATGTTGTTTAAGTTGGCATTTATGCTAGCTTGTTTGACCATATTATCGACTCCCTCCACACCGACAACTTTGCTAGTTTGTTGTGCTATTGGTAAGCTGAAGTTTCCTAAACCACAAAACAGATCTAAAACAACATCTGATGAGCATAAAGCCAACCAATCCATTGCTTGAGTGATCATTTGCTGATTTATTGTTGCATTGACTTGAATAAAATCATCACAGCCGAAATTAATGATGATATTTTTATGTAATGGATAATGCAACGCTGGTTTTCCTGATCCCTTTTCAACAAGATCATTTAACGATGATTTATTCAGCAAAGCATTATTTAAAAGAACGGTGCGTTCACCATTATCTATCGCAACCTGCCAATTATGTTGATGCGCTGCCACTTGCCACAATTGCTGATCGATAACATTCAACGGCTTAAGTTGGCGAATAACTAAGGTAACTACGGTTGCGTCGCTCTCATCAACATCAACCGAATGACTTGAAATAACTTCAATATGACCTATTGACTTAGCGACCGTAAGTTGTGATACAAGCCGATTAAGTTTAATAAAAATATCACTTAACGGTTGCACTAACACCGGACAATGTTTGATCGCTTGCAACTGATTGGTCGCCTGACGACGAAAACCAATAATAGCTTGGCCATTTTTGTCAAATTGCACACCGATACGAGCTTTACGGCGATAATGCCAAAGGTTACCTGTAATTGGCGTCTGCCAAGGTAAGTTTTGCAATATATTTTGGCGATGGAACAATTCCGTTAACTTTTGCTGTTTAAACGCTAGTTGGCCATGATGTTCTAAGTGCTGTAAATCACAACCGCCACATTGACCAAAATGTTTACACTGTGGTAAAACCCTTACCTCGCTCGGCTTAACAACGTCAAGTAGTTTGGCTTTGCTGAATTTATTTTTTTGTTCCGTCATCTGGATTTTTACAAGCTCTTGCGCTAATGCGGCAAACACAAACACTGGTTTTTTTTGATAAAAGCCAACACCTCGCCCCTGATGATCAAGACGCTCGATCAAAATAGTTAGCGGCGCTAAAGGCTTTTTCTTATGAGAATTTACTTTAAAATAATTTGCCATAAATATTCTTGTTAACTCGACTGTATTTATCTTTTCATTTGAATATGACATTATATACTCATGCTACTTAAATCACCCTAAAAGTGTTATTTTTTGAAGCCTTTTGACTCACTTATGATTAAGAAAAAACTCAAATAAATGCATAAAATAAGCCTTAAAGAATGGGTAATGTTATTAACCATATTACCAACAACCCTAATTGGTATAGGCTTAGCTAGTTTTTTTTCTTATCATAATTATACCGATCTCAATAGTTTTTTATCCTCTCGCGCTAAAAGCATCATCGAACCTATCGCCATCGCCAGTGCGGTGCCTATTGTCAACAAAGACAGAGAACAACTTCGGCACTTAATCGGTTTTGCCCATCGTAGCCATTCTAATATTGTTAATAGCATTGCCGTATTTACCAAAGACAATCAAGTATTTGTCACCAGTGCTTACAATGGTGATATCAATTTTATGCGCCTTAAAGCGGGCGAAAACATTCCCGATAGCACGCAAATGCAAACCTTTGACAATTTCATTGTTTTTCGTACCCCAATCATCGACGAACGAGATCAATTTGTTGATTTAACTGACAGCGATCAATGGCATCAATCGTTAGGCTACATCGCCGTACAAATAGATAAAAACAAATTAAAATTTAATCAACAAAATAATATTTTTATTGCGTTGATTATTGTTGGTTTTGGAACCTTGATCAGCGCAGTTTTGTCACTTAAATTAATCCAAAAAGTTACCCGTCCTGTTACTGCGATGGTACAAGCCATTGATCGAATTAGAGAAGGTAAACTAGAAAGTCGAGTCAGTGGCCAATTGATAGGCGAAATGAATTTCCTTAAAAATGGTATCAATGCCATGGCGCAATCTTTAGGCGATTACCACGACGAAATGCAACGTAGTGTTGATCAAGCAACCATAGATCTACGAGAAAGCTTAGAACAATTTGAAATTCAAAATGTTGAATTGGATATTGCTAAGCGTAAAGCCCAAGATGCCAACCGAGTAAAATCTGAATTTTTAGCCAACATGAGTCACGAATTGAGAACACCACTCAATGGTGTTATCGGCTTTACTCGCCAAGTATTAAAAACACCATTAAGTGATACACAACGTGATTACTTACAAACCATTGAAGGTTCAGCCAATAATTTACTCGCCATTATTAACGACATTCTTGATTTTTCTAAACTCGATGCCGGTAAAATGATCATTGAAAACATTCCTTTTTCATTGCGCGAGTCCATTGAAGAAACTCTGACCCTAATCGCGCCAAGTGCCCATAACAAAAATATTGAACTTTCACTTCGCATTAGTGAACAACTACCAGATTCATTGATCGGTGATGCCATGCGCATTAAGCAAATATTGGTAAATTTAGCCAATAATGCCATAAAATTTACCGACTTAGGCTCAGTAACTATAGACGTAAATTCGGAACAAATAGAACAAAATAGCGCGGTGATAAAAATTACGGTTACCGATACAGGTATAGGTATGAGCCCTGCTCAACAAAAAACAATTTTTGAAGCCTTTAGCCAAGCCGATAAAAGTGTTACTCGTTTATATGGTGGTACTGGTTTAGGTTTAGTTATATCACAACATCTTGCTAAAGAAATGCAAGGAGATATTGGCTTTTTCAGTGAAGAACAGGGTGGCTCTACTTTTTGGTATACATTCCAGTGTGAAATAAATCCATTGCCAATGACCTCACCATTGAACATCCAAGAGTTATCAGGAAAACATATCCTTTATTTCGAAGCAAAAACCCATAGCCGCATCGCCACTAGTGAAATTTTAGCCAACTGGCAAATGAAAGTGCATCCAGTCACTAGTTTAGATCAACTCACTTCGGCACTTAATCAAGATCTACACTATGATTTTGCTTTGCTAAGTCATAATGTGTCACCAACCGCCATTAATCACTTAAAAGAGTTAATAGCATCAATTAAAACCACGATTCCCTCAATTCACTTAGCAATCAACAGTAATTCACCTAATTTGCATGAAACATTGATCGCCAGCGGTGCGCAAAGCTGCTTAAGCACCCCAATAACTCCTTCAAAATTAGCAAAAGCATTATTGCCTGATCATCAAGAAAGCACTCAACAAATCACCACGGTTAATAATCCAATAGTTTCAATTAAAGTGTTAGCCGTTGATGATAACGACGCTAACTTAAAACTAATCAAAGCGTTGTTACTTGAGCAAGTCACTGATGTTGTTGTCGCTTCAAATGGAAAAAAAGCCGTTGAACTTTGTCAAAATGAAAAATATGCTTTGATTTATATGGATATTCAAATGCCAGTTATGGATGGTATAACGGCCTTAAAAGAAATAAAAAACAGTCTATTAAATAATGACACCCCTGTGGTCGCAGTAACCGCACATGCACTAACCGATGAAAAAGAAAAGTTACTTGAACAAGGCTTTAGCGACTACATGACTAAACCTATTGATGAATCCATGTTACGTCACACCTTATATGAATATTGTGATCTAGATTTATTTTTACCCTCAATGTTTAATAACAATTTAGTCTGCCCTATTAATTCTAAAGCAAATAATTCTAAACCAAATAATAAGGAACAAAATCATCAAGGCATCATTGATTGGAACTTAGCCTTGGAACGTGCGGCTCAAAAACCTGAACTGGCAAAAGAAATGTTAATAGGGTTACTCAATAGTTTAGCAGAAACAAAACAAGCTATATCAGCAGCAATAACGTGCCAAAACGAGGTGATGATCAAAACCTTGATCCATAAATTAAATGGGGCTTGTTGTTATTCTGGCGTGCCAAACTTAGCGCAAATATGCCAACAACTTGAAACCTCTTTAAAGCAAGGTGGTACCCTTGATGGGTTAGAACCAGAATTTTTAGAATTTTTTGAACAAATTGAAAATTTACTTGATCTTGCGCCAGTATTTTTGGCTGAAATGGAATCGACTTAAGTAAAATAATAGTAAAATAATAGCAAAATAATAGCAAAATAATAGCAAAATAACCGATTATCTAACCATGATATTAGACATAGTGTTTATATCTCCATCTTCGCTAACAACAGCAACACCACCATTACAATCAAGAACAGCAAGGCTATGACCGTTTTCATTACGAATAAAAAGTAATTCATAACCAAACTTTCCTAAGCTACTCGCTGAGAACTTTTGCGCCAAAGACAACTGCGACCACCATACCGATTGCTCAGGAGTTTCCGCTCTTCTCTCTATCATTTGTTTTTTCTGGGGTTGCATAATAATACATCCAAAATCCGTTACTGCATTACTAAAGTATAGGCTAAAATTCAAACAAAGAAAGCGTATATATTCATATCACCTCAAGATATCTGTTTCAGTTGCAATTAAAAACGCCTAGGCAAGGCATTAATTATTGTATTTTATTATCAATTTTCATCAACAAAAAATAATAAGAAATTCGCTATACTAATGCCGCTCACCTTAAATGAACGGCATGAGTATTTTGGCTACTTTTTATTTTGCTGTAATTACTTTTTCTTTTTGATTGCTTTCGCATTCGGTAGATCGGTAATTGAACCTTCAAAAATTTCAGCGGCTAAACCGATTGATTCATTCAAGGTTGGATGAGCGTGAATAGTTAAACCAATATCTTCCGCATCTGCCCCCATCTCAACGGCTAAACAAATTTCACCTAACATTTCGCCAGCATTAATGCCCACCATGGCACCACCTAAAATACGACCTGATCCTTTTTCAAAAATCAGTTTTGTTTTACCTTCGGTGCGTGCAGAAGCAATAGCGCGACCTGATGCTGCCCATGGGAAATTGGCGACTTCAATATTTAAACCTTGCTCTTTTGCTTCACGCTCAGTAACACCTACCCAAGCCATTTCAGGATCGGTATACGCAATTGATGGAATACAACGTGGTTCAAAGGTGTGCTTTTTACCAGAAATCACTTCCGCCGCAACGTGCGCTTCATGCACCGCTTTATGCGCCAACATCGGTTGACCAACCACATCACCAATAGCAAAAATATGATTAACATTCGTGCGTAACTCGTTAGTTACGTTAATAAACCCACGTTCATCAACATTAACACCTGCTTTATCAGCCGCCACTAAATGACCGTTAGGTTTACGACCAACTGCCACTAAAATTTTGTCGTAACGTACGGGCTCCGCTGGGGCTTTTTTACCTTCAAAGGTCACATACAAACCATCGTCTTTCGCCTCAACGCCAACCACTTTGGTTGACAACATAATGTTGAAGCGTTTTTTTACGTAATTGTTATAGACTTTAACAATATCTTTATCGGCAGCAGGCACCAATTGATCAGCAAATTCTACTACGCTAACGTTTGCACCTAATGAGCTATACACTGTGCCCATTTCTAAACCAATAATACCACCACCAAGCACCAACATCTCAGCAGGGACATCTGCTAATGCCAAAGCACCAGTAGAGTCGATAACACGAGGATCATCGGTAGGAATAAAAGGTAGGTTAACCACCGATGAACCCGCCGCAATAATGGCGTTATCAAAGGTAATAGTGGTATTACCTTCGCTACTTTCAACTTCAATAGTATTGCTACCCGTAAATTTACCGTAACCCGTAACTGTGGTGACTTTACGCGCTTTTGCCATACCACCTAACCCACCGGTAAGTTGAGCAATAACACTGTCTTTCCAGCTACGAATTTTGTCTAAATCAATTTCTGGGGCGCCAAAAGTAACGCCGTGAGATGCCATTGCTTTAGCATCATCAATGACTTTGGCCACATGCAATAATGCTTTGGATGGAATACAACCCACGTTTAAACACACACCACCTAAGGTTTTACGGCTTTCAACTAAAACCACTTCTAAACCTAAATCTGCAGCACGAAAAGCAGCTGAATAGCCACCAGGTCCTGCGCCTAACACTACTACTTGAGTTTTGATCTCGTTACTCATGCTTAACCTCGTAATTATTTTAGTGTCGATGACTCAAACAGCAATTTCGTCATCATAATTTTATACTATTGACAATGGTTGGCGATTTTACGCTAGTTTTTAAAAATCGCCAATTTTAAAGTGTTCTTTTTGGTAAAATATGACCTAGTCGCGCTTCGCTACGCTCGCGACGACCTACATTTTATGCACAGCTACAACACCAGTTTACGAATATCGGTCATAACCGATGATAAATGCACAATAAAACGTGCGGCTACTGCACCATCAATAACCCGATGATCATAGGATAAAGATAATGGCAGCATCAACCGAGGAATGAATTCAGTACCTGTCCATTTGGGTTTTATTGCCGATTTTGATACCCCTAGAATGGCCACATCTGGCGCATTAACTATGGGCGTAAACGCCGTACCACCAATACCACCTAGACTTGAAATAGTGAAACAACTACCTTGCATGTCAACGGCTTTTAATTTTGCTTCACGTGCTTTAATACTGATCTCCAGTAGCTCTTTTGATAGTTGATGAATACCTTTTTTATCCACATCACGTACCACAGGAACTACTAACCCTGTTGGCGTATCAACGGCCACACCAATATGACAATATTTTTTCATAATGATGTTTTCACCGTCTTCACTCAAACTTGAGTTAAATACCGGATAAGCCGCCATTGCACTGGCAATTGCTTTTAGAATAAAAACTAACGGAGTAATTTTAAAACCGAGCTTTTGTTTTTCACAAACCAGATTTTCTGCTTTTCTAAACGCTTCAACCTCAGTGATATCAGCTTCATCAAATTGGGTAACATGCGGAATTGTTACCCAATTACGATGTAGATTAGGCCCTGATATTTTTTGAATACGGGTTAACGGTACCGTTTCAACTTCACCAAATTTAGAAAAATCGACTTGTTTGCGATCAATCACTTGCAAACCACCGGCACCACTACCCACTGAACTGTGTGCCGTTGCTTTCGGACGAGAAAGCTCATATTTCACATAAGATTGTACATCTTCTTTTAAAATACGGCCTTTTTTCCCTGATCCTTTAACCAAAGTTAAATCAACGCCGAACTCACGGGCAATACGACGAATAGCGGGTGAGCTATAAATTGTCGATTTAGCCACGTCGCCAACACCCGGATGATGCGGAACAGGTGCAGATTTAACTGGCGCAGATTGTGGCATCGGTTGTGGCATTGATTGTTGTACCGATGAAGTAGTAACAGCAGGTATAACTTTCTCTACCGATGCTGTAATTGGTGCGGTATCACTTACCGTTTCAAGTTTAATAACCACACTGCCTTGCTTAACTTTATCACCAACATTAATAAAAATTTCTTTTACCGTACCGGCATGAGAAGACGGTACATCCATCGTTGCTTTATCGGTTTCAAGGGTGATCAAACCATCTTCTTCAGCAATAATATCACCAACGCTAACTAATACGTCAATAACGTCAACTTCGCCGTCATCACCAATATCGGGGACGACGATTTCAATGACTGCATTTTCAGTAGCCACTGTTTGCTCTGTTGGTATTTGCGCAACTAGATGCTGACCTTCGTCAGTATGACGAGAAGTGTCGTCTTGGTTTGAAGCGCCTGCTTCACCGTCATCCTGATGCTGGCCTTCGCCGGCATGACGAAGTTCGTTATCCTGTACTTGTTTCAGGATCTCAGCAATAGCATCACCTTCTTTAATTTTATCACCGACCGCAACCAATAAATTAACCACTTCACCTGCCATTGGTGCGGGAATATCCATTGACGCTTTATCGGTTTCTACTGTAACAATTCCTTCGTCAGCTTCAACGTTATCACCAACTGCTACACAAATTTCAATAATTTCTACTTCATCGCCACCGACATCAGGGACTAGAATTTTTTCAATATTTGACATGTTATTCTCCTAGTTCCATTACGCGTAAAGTGAATTGATTTTTTCAGGATTAATAGCAAAACGTTTAATTGCATCACTGACCACGCTCATTTTAATATCACCTCGATTGGCTAATTCATAGAGTGCCGCAAGTACAATATAATTTTGATTAACTTCAAAATGTTGGCGTAAATTAGCGCGGCTATCACTACGACCAAAACCGTCTGTACCTAATACGCGATATTCAGTATTAATATAAGCACGCACTTGATCAGCATAACTCTTCACATAATCGGTTGCCGCAATAGCAGGGCCTTTGTCAGGAGTAATAACAGTAGCGATATAAGCTGATTTTGTTTTGTTTTCAGGATGCAACATATTCCAACGAGCTACATCTTGACCTTCACGGGCTAATTCATTAAATGAAGTAACTGAATAGACGTCGGAAGAAATACCAAAGTCATTTGCTAAAATTTGTGCCGCTTCACGCACTTGTAATAAAATAGTGCCTGAGCCCATTAATTGAACATTGCCTTTAGCTTTCGTCTTACCTTTAGTTTCAACACGCTCAAGTTGATAAATACCTTTGATAATTTTATCGCTAATATCTTTTTCTTCAGGCAAAGCAGGATGTTGATAATTTTCATTCATCAAGGTTAGGTAATAAAAAACATTTTCGTTGTCTTCATACATACGACGTAAACCATCACGAATAATAACGGCTATTTCATACCCATAGGTTGGATCATAAGTAACGCAGTTAGGAATTAACCCCGCTTGTATATGCGAATGACCATCTTGATGTTGCAAGCCTTCCCCATTTAAAGTGGTTCGCCCTGCGGTTGCCCCCAACAAGAAACCTTTTGCTTGGCTATCTCCTGCTGCCCACGCTAAATCGCCAACCCGTTGAAAACCAAACATTGAATAATAAACATAGAATGGAATAGTGATGGCATCGCAAGTTGAATATGAGGTGCCGGCAGCAACCCAAGAAGCCATTGCGCCTAATTCATTGATCCCTTCTTGCAACACTTGACCTTTTTTGTCTTCTCGATAATAAGCGACTTGATCAGCATCTTGAGGCACGTATTTTTGTCCTTCATTAGCGTAAATACCCACTTGGCGGAATAAACCTTCCATACCAAAAGTACGCGCTTCATCAGGAATAATGGGCACAATACGCTTACCGATTTTTTTATCTTTTAATAAGCTATTAAGTACGCGCACAAACGTCATAGTTGAAGAAACTTGGCGATCGCCACTGCCTTTTAATATCGCATCAAACACTTTTAATGGCGGTATTTCAATATTTTCAGAGGCTCTTTCACGGCGTGCAGGTAAAGAGCCACCTAAGGCTTCACGACGCGCTTTCATGTATTGATATTCAGGGCTGTCTTCGGGGAACTTATAAAAGGGCAACTCTTCAATTTTGTCATCGGCTACCGGAATATTAAAACGGTCGCGAAAATACTTAATCGAGTCAACATTCATCTTCTTAACATTGTGCGCGATATTTAAGCCTTCACCAGCAGAACCTAAACCATAACCCTTAACCGTTTTCGCTAATATAACGGTTGGTCGTCCTTTAGTTTCTTGCGCTCTTTTATAGGCAGCATACACTTTAACCGGATCATGACCACCACGATTAAGACGGTAAATATCTTCATCAGACATATTGGCTACCATCGCTGCGGTTTCTGGATATTTATTAAAGAAGTGTTCGCGGGTATATTTGCCACCTTTAGCTTTACAGTTTTGATATTCACCATCAACAGTTTCATTCATTAACTGTAATAATTTACCTGAAGTATCACGCGCTAATAATGCATCCCAGTAACTACCCCAAATAACTTTAACCACTTCCCAACCTGCACCTCTAAATGTGCCTTCAAGCTCTTGAATAATTTTACCATTACCACGAACAGGACCATCTAAACGTTGCAAATTACAATTGATAATAAAGGTTAAATTATCTAACCCTTCGCGCGAAGCTAGACCAATAGCGCCTAACGCTTCGGGTTCATCAGTTTCACCGTCTCCGAGGAAACAATAAACTCGTTGTCCTGAACAGTCTTTAATGCCTCGATCGGTTAAATATTTTAAGAAACGTGCGGTATAAATGGCTTGCAATGGCCCTAAGCCCATAGAAACCGTAGGAAATTGCCAAAAGTCTGACATTAAATGTGGGTGAGGATAAGAGGGTAAACCCTCGCCGGCACATTCTTGGCGAAAATTATTCATTTGTGTTTCAGATAAACGACCCTCAACAAACGCACGACTATAAATACCGGGAGAAATGTGTCCTTGTGCAAAAATAAAATCGCCACTATCTTTATCGTTGGCTGCTTTGAAAAAATGATTAAAACCAACATCATATAGCATGGCAGAGGAAGCAAAACTGCCAATATGGCCACCGAGTTCTAAATTCTTTTTCGAGGCTCGCAATACCAAAACCAACGCATTCCAGCGAATTGCCGCACGAATACGCGACTCTAATGTTTGATCAGCAGGCATATGCGGCTCTTGCCCCGGTGGAATGGTATTTACATACGCTGTTTTTGCATCAAAGGGCAAATGAGTTCCGCCACGACGAGAACGTTCAATTAATTTTTCTAATAAAAAATGCGCGCGATCTGGGCCTTCATTTGCCAGTACCGCTTCCATTGACTCTAGCCATTCTTGGGTTTCTAATGAGTCAATATCAGTTTTAGGAAGCTCAGACATATATGTTGTCTCCATTGGTTTTATTAAATTTCTTTTGATTAATTTGCTATTAAAGATAGCTGTTCTTCTTTAATTTGCTGCTTTTTTTTATGGTTACTTTTGTTGCGCCTCGCTACGCTCGGGACAACCTACAATTTATTAGTGCTACAAACGCCGCATCGAACGCTCCATTCGGCTTTGTTCTCGATTCAATTTCAACAATACTTCTTCAATAAACGCTAAATGTTGATGACTCGCCCCCCATGCTCGTTGAGGTTTACTGCTTAAAATAGCGTCTAATAACCTTTGACGATAATCGGTTATTTGTGCAAATATATCAGGTCTTTTCGCTAGAATTGTTAAGTTTTGTTCAATATTGTCAATTAATAAGGGCGACATGCTACGGGCCAAATGTAAAATCACGGCATTATGCGAAGCAGAACAAATCGCTAAATAAAAATCGAATACCGCTTGTGCTTCTACATGGTAGCTTTCTTGCTGTCCACCATCTAACTGTGCATTACCTATGGCATCATGTTTGCGTTGAATTTCGGTAAAATCTGCTGCCGTACCACGCATCGCTGCATAATAAGCTGACATACCTTCAATACCTAACCGAAATTCTAATAAATCAAATTGTGCTTCATTATCATTAGCCAATAAATTAAATAGCGGATCTGACAATCCCGATAAAATTTTCTCACATACAAAAGTACCTCCACCTTGACGGCGCACTACTAATTTTTTAGCTTCTAACTTTTGAATAGCCTCACGCAATGACGGACGTGAAACATTAAATAATTTGGCAAGTTCGCGTTCAGGCAATAATTTTTGTCCTGGTTTTAAACTGCCTTCAATGATCATTGCTTCAAGTTGCACTAAGATCACATCGGCTAGTTTTGCTTGCTTAACTGGTTTTTTTAGATTGGGATATTCCATGTTTAAAATTAATTCAGTCGTTTAATTTAGTCACTTTAATATTATTAACTCAACGTCAATAACACGCAATCTGTGGTAAATTGGTATTACCAATGTGATTTAATGATAATAAAATAGCAAACTAATTCACTTTTGTAAAATTAGTTTTGTCAAAAAATGTAATGAAGATTTTAAACGAATGTTTGATTTTATTTCAAAAGGGTTAGTGAATTGTTTACTAACTTTATTGATAATAAAGTGTTAACTCAAAGACTTTGGTCGATAATCATATTCAAAGCGAAGTAAAATAAAGAGTAACTAACCAATGACACCAATAATCGTTAATAATGAAATAAGCGCAAGTAATAACAATAAATTACGTTTAGCAAGCCGAACTAACAAACAAGGTTCTGCCGTACAGTCATCATCATCAATAGAAAAATCTTCTGCAACTTGAGCCACGGAAATTAACACTTTATTAGCCGATTGCTTAAAATCAAAAAGACTTTCAAGCCATGTTGTTAAGGCTTTGGAAAAATGCCCTACAAACATATAACCAAAAGCGGTAAGCCTTACTGGCAACCAATCGATAAAAGCAAGTACACGCTGACACATTTTTAACACGCTATCGCTAATAGCAATTTCATCATCATTATGTTGCTCTACCATCGTACTTAGCAAACGATAAAAAAGTGCACCTGCGGCACCAAAAACAACAAAAAATAATATTATGGCAATATAATAGCGATAATTCAGCCATACCAGCGATTGGCCAAATCCTTGGGCTTCAAGTCTTTTATCCTGCAATAATTGAAGCCGATTAAGCTCACAGGTAGACATTTCACCTCGAAAGGCTGAACGTAAAAAACATTTGTAGGCCTCGCGTAATTTAAGGCAACCAAAACAAATTATAACGATAGCAGTAGCAGCAATAAAATGTACTAAACCGTTTTCAATTAACCGCAGTAATAATGACGTTAACACCACTGGCAAGGCAACAAAAACTATCGCCATGAAGTTTTTCTGGAAAAAATTACCATGGCGATCTATTTTTTTCCACAACGCTAAATACTGTTGAAAGTAGGTGTTAAATTGCCAAACAGGCGAAGATAAATGACGTTCAGCCATTAAAGCGATCAATAAACTAATCAGACTCATAACAAATTTAATTTCCCTAAACGAAAGAGTACATAAGCTTCATTGTAAACACTGATAAAAATATTGCCAATTAAATGATGCACCTGGATCGGTTTTTCTATGCGGTGCTATATCACAATGACCAACAATATTGTCATTAACAATCAGCGGATAATGCCGTTGCAACGTTTTGGTTAATTTCACTAACTGTCGATATTGCTCTGGGGTATAAGCGAGTTCATCAGTGCCTTCAAGTTCTATACCGATAGAAAAATCATTGCATTTTTCTCGACCTAAAAAAGTAGAGATGCCCGCATGCCACGCTTTGTCATTAAAATTAACATATTGAATAATTTCACCATCACGACGGATCAAACAATGCGCCGAAACGCGCAAATTAATTAAGTCAGCAAAACTAGCATCCGCATTAACATTAAGTTTACCTGCAAATAAATCACTAATATAACAGCCGCCAAATTGCCCTGCGGGTAGTGAAATATTGTGGATCACTAATAAGCTAACCAACTCGCTAGGTGCTCTTAATTCAAAATGGGGTGATTTTTGCCAAGCAACACCACGCAAGCATCCCTTTTCTAACACAAATAAGTTATTATCTTTGTTTGCCATTTTAATCGATAAAATAAAATTAGTTTTCAATATTATGCAACAAGACAATGCGGTAACACAATTCGGAAAAATATTTACCTGGGTAGCTTGGTTATTGGCGATTGTTTTACTGGCATTTGTCTTTCAAAATTTGCTTGACCAACAAGAAAATCCTAATCAAAACCCCGAGTACTCACTAAATAAACAAGGCCTAGCCGAAGTTATTTTAAAACAAAATCGACAGGGTCATTATTTAACTCAAGGTACTATTAATAACAATAGTGTTACGTTTTTACTCGACACTGGTGCCACTGAAGTCTCTATTCCCGCCAGAATTGCTGAACAACTGAATTTACCGAGCTTCGGCAGTTATCCCGTAACAACCGCTAATGGTTCGATCACTGTCTATCAAACCAAACTAGATCAGCTTAGCATTGGTAATATTTTCCTTTATAATGTTCGCGCTAACATAAATCCTGGCATGCACGGCAAAGAAATTTTACTGGGCATGAGTGCACTAAAAAAAATATCTTTTCAACAAACAGGAAAGCAACTTATTTTACGTGAACAAGCTTCACCTTAGAATCCGCAATCGAGACACGGATAATAGCGCAGCTTCTTGATTCACCTAGCTATATGAGAAAATGACTCATCACCAATAAGGTGATACCGTAATTTTTCATTACGCTAATCAAATCAGATAGCTACACTCTTATTTCGCGCCCAACTGCAGAATCTAGGTTCACCCTAAACCAACAGAGAAATTATTCAATGAGTTCAGCACAATTACAGCAAGATATAA
>CAZVPC010000047.1:0-6369 GCA_964629005.1 uncultured Pseudoalteromonadaceae bacterium
AGTGCATCCATAACCTGATAAACGGTTAAACGAGGATCGGGACGTACTTTAAGCGCAATTTTCCACAAAGTATCTTTGCTGGTGATCGGACCATAACGATCAAACGGAAAAGCATCAGTACTTTTAGGCCCTCTAACGCGAATACCACCGTCCTGCCCAGCAAAACTTGGCATGCTTGAGCTAACAATACCAATAAAAATAACCTGCCAAAGGCACAGGCGTAACCATGATTGCATCGAGATTTTCCTAATTAATATTTTTTTTGTCAATTAATTGACAACGTTAACATTGATCAACTAATTAAAAACAAAGCAAAAATTATACCGTTCAGTTAAAAATCAGCTGATTCAGCTTAAAAAATGCTAATACCAAGATAACGGCCAATATTTGTTTTTATTAGGATAATCCTAACGTATTTCAAAGTTAAGATCGATTATGGATGGGAATAAGTTGAAAAAATAAGCTGTTAAACTAAGGCTAACAGCTGAATCTAGGTTAATCTATTTGAGTGCTATGAATAAATTACAAATAATCGCGGATCAATACTTCTGCAATTTGAATACTATTAGTCGCGGCACCTTTACGAACATTATCAGCAACAATCCACAGATTAATACCATTTGCATGGCTAATATCTTCACGAATACGACCAACAAAGGTAGCATCACTACCACTAGCATCATTAATTTGCGTTGGAAAATCTTCATCATTATGACAAACTTTTAATCCGGGTGCTTGGCTAAGTAAATCTTTGACTTCTTCCGCTGAAATATGAGAGTTAGTTTCAATATGTAATGCTTCTCCATGACCAAAAAATACCGGTACACGTACTGCGGTAGGATTAACTAATACATTTTCATCCGCCAATATTTTCTGCGTTTCCCACACCATTTTCATTTCTTCTTTGGTATAACCGTTATCAAGAAACACATCGATTTGCGGAATAACATTAAAGGCGATTTGACGAGAAAATGCTTTTACTTCAACAGGTTTTCCCGATAACAAATCGGTGGTTTGTTTCGCTAATTCATCCATTGCCGATTTACCACCACCCGATACTGACTGATACGTGCTCACGTTAACGCGACTAATGCCAACAGCGTCATAAATAGGCTTTAATGCCACCATCATTTGAATGGTTGAACAGTTTGGGTTAGCAATAATATTTCGATTACGGTAATCAGCTAATGCTTGCGGATTAACTTCTGGCACTACTAATGGAATATCAGCATCATAACGAAATTCTGAGGTATTATCGATAACGATACACCCCGCTTCAGCCGCTAGCGGCGCATATTTTGCCGAGGTTGCGCCGCCCGCTGAGAAAAAGCCAATTTGGGTTTGGCTAAAATCAAAGTTGTCAGCATCTAGTACTTCAATGTCTTCACCATTAAATTCAATAAACTCTCCCGCCGAGCGCGCGCTAGCTAATGGATAAAGTTTATTAATGGGGAAGTCTCTTTCTGCTAAAATTTCAATAATGGTTTTACCCACTAATCCCGTTGCCCCAAGTATGCAAACATCAAATTTTTGTGCCATGCTCCTCCCCTTTTCTATTTGGATGGTTTAGTAAAGCCAAGTCGATATGGCACATCTGACTTAGCGACTGGTGACAAAGTAATAGTAAGCGATGAAAACTCCCGTCTTATCGGGTAATTTTTACGAATATTATCAAAACTTTGTGTCTTATTATTTGCTGAAATTTGTTGACGCGCCATTATTTCACGAAAAATGCCATCATCACGTCTTACGTCATAAACCAATTTAACCAATTGAATTAACAGCTTTTGATCAAAATCAACCGCCAGTTCAAGGTGCTCAATTGCTGCTTTAGGTAAAAACTCACTTAATTTTTTAGATGGCTGAACGTCTAAATATTGACATAATGCCTGATAAAGCAGTTCAGTACCAGCAGATTTTCCTTCTAAGCTATAACCCGCAATATGCGCGCTAGCAATATCAGTATACGCAATTAAATCGAGCAATATATTGGGCTCATCTTCCCACACATCCCAGATCAATTTAAGCTGATGTCCTTGCCGTTTCATTAACAATAAAGCTTTATTATCAACCACTTCTCCACGGCATACATTAATTAAGATTTGCTTATCACTTAACTTTGCTAATACGCTTTCATTAAATAAATGATAACTTGGAAATTCAGCCACCCTAGTTAACGGCACATGTAAAGAAATAACATCGCATTGCAAAATTTGTTCAAACGAAGCAAACTGGCGCGTATCTCCCGCTTGCTCTAACGGGGGATCATATAATTGATAACTCATCGACAAGGCATCAAGCTTTTTACTTAATTGAGTACCGGTATTACCCGCACCAACAATGCCGATAGTTAATTGTGATAAATCAATTAAATAGCGCTCAGCTAAAATCACTAATGCACTAAGAACATATTCTGCCACCGATACCGCATTGCAACCAGGCGCTGATGAAAAAGTAATATGACGACTCGCCAAATAAGCCTGATCGATGTGATCAATACCTATGGTTGCGGTGCCAACAAAACTTAATTTTTTATTTAAGGAAAGTAACTTTGCGTTTACTTTAGTGATAGAGCGCACTAACAACACATCAGCATCAGCAATTTTTTCAGGCGTTAATTCACGCCCGGCAAAGGGGATCAGTTCACCAAAACCAGCAAAAAACTGCTCGGCATAAGGCATGTTTTCATCGTAAAAAATTTTCATTCATTAAAAAATAAGAGGAATAGATGCGTCATTATACGGATAAAAAGAACTTTTTTCTCAACTAAAAATAAGCAATAAAAATCCCGAAACTCGCCTATTAAGATAGAAAAAGTTTCAGGATTTTGTAAATATTTGGCAATTTCTCTAAATAGTTGAGTTTGCAACGATGACAATAAAACTGCAGATCCAAATATGACGAGCCCTCTTACCTTATATTTAGCTATTTATATTTTTGCATCACCAAGGTTGCATTAGTTCCGCCAAAACCAAAACTGTTTGACATCACTAAATTAAGCTCTGCATCACGTTTTTCGGTAACTATATCTAAACCTTCAGCTTTTTCATCTAAGGTTTCAACATTAATAGAAGGGGCAATAAAATTATGCTCCATCATTAATAATGAATAAATCGCTTCGTGCACACCAGCAGCGCCTAACGCATGGCCTGTCATGGCTTTAGTAGCACTGATGGCTGGTGAATCGTCACCAAATAATTCTTGGATAGCGCCTAATTCTTTAACATCACCCACTGGCGTAGAAGTACCATGGGTATTTAAGTAATCAATTTTACCCTCAACACCTTGCATGGCTTGTTGCATACAACGTACTGCGCCTTCGCCGCTTGGTGCAACCATGTCGTAACCGTCAGACGTAGCACCATAACCAACAATTTCAGCATAAATGTGGGCGCCACGTGCTAATGCGTGCTCTAGCTCTTCAACCACAACCATACCGCCACCACCAGAGATCACAAAACCATCACGATCAGTATCATAGCTGCGAGACGCTTTTTCTGGAGTATCATTATATTTAGACGATAACGCGCCCATGCCATCAAACATCATCGCTAACGACCAATGAACTTCTTCACCTCCGCCAGCAAAAACAACATCTTGTTTGCCCAATTGGATCAATTCTGCCGCATGACCAATACAGTGTGCGCTGGTTGCACAAGCTGAGCTGATCGAATAATTATTACCTAAAATTTTAAAGGGAGTGGCTAAACAAGCCGAACAAGTACTCGACATCGTTTTTGGCACCGCATAAGGACCAACACGTTTAACACCACGTTCGCGCAAAGTATCCGCTGAAGCAACCACATTCATTGATGATGCTCCTCCAGAGCCAGCAATCAAACCTGTACGATAATTAGATACTTGCTGATCTGTTAATTTAGCATCGTCAATCGCTTGTTGCATCGCTATATAAGCGTAACCTGCAGCATCACCCATGAATCGAAACGCTTTACGCTCAATAAATGCTTTCGTTTCAATGGTAGGTTTACCCCACACTTGACTACGTAAACCTTGCTCAGCAAAGCTTTCAGAATGAGAAATACCTGACTTACCTGCTTTTAAAGAAGACAATACTTCATCGGCATTATTGCCGATGCTTGATACAATACCGATACCGGTGATCACTACACGTTTCATTAAGTTAACCATATTCAATTTAATAATTTCGGGCGTATAATAACGATTTTTTATCGTCATACTGGTCTGTTCAGTGTACACTTGTACGCTGATTTTTTCAACACTATGATGCACATCAAAATTTAGTTTATTGATTTCTTAAAAAGTCGGCATATTGTACTAAATAACGATAGGAAAACCATGGCTGAGATCATAAATAAGCAAAATTCTATTATTTTCAAAGCTGATGGAACACCTTTTTCTCCTCAATTTAACGACATTTATTTTGATAGCGAAAACGGCTGTCAGCAAAGCCAGCAAGTATTTATTGAAGCTAATCAGTTAAAAGAACGCTTAACTGAATATAGCCAGCATCATGTTCAGCAACGCTTAACGATTGTGGAAACAGGTTTTGGTAGTGGTTTGAATTTTTTATTAACACTGCGATCATATCATTTAGCAAAACTTGAGCATGAAAAAAATAATAGTGCCGTTGCTTTCACTAAATTAACCTTTATTAGTGTCGAAAAATATCCGTTAACTTGCCAACAAATAAAGCAAGCATTGATACTATTTCCTGAATTAAAGCACTATAGTCAGTTACTTGTGGAGCAATACCCGCAACTTCCCCAAAAAGAATGTTGTCTAACTTTTTTTGAACATGACATAAGTTTACATTTAATTATTGACGATGCTAGTCAAGCGTTGTCAACAATAAAAGCGCCAAAATCTGGTTTAGTCGATATTTGGTATCTCGACGGTTTTTCTCCTGATAAAAATCCTGAGATGTGGAATAACGCATTATTTGTCCAGATGGCGCGTTTATCGAAACAACAAGCAACGTTGGCTACTTTTACGGTTGCGGGTTTTGTGCGTCGGGGGTTAACAGCGATTGGTTTTCGACTACAAAAACAAACTGGTAGCGGCAAAAAACGAGAAATATTAGTGGGCTTATTTCAAAACGCTCAATACGGCAAAGGTTATCAAATAAGAGCCCAGAATACTAAGCCGCAGCAAGTTACTATTATTGGCGGTGGCATTGCCTCTGCTTGTGCCGCATACCTGCTAAGCAAACAAGGCATAAACATTGTTTTATACTGCAAAGACAGTGAGTTAGCACAAGGTGCATCGAGTAATGACATTGGTGCTTTGTACCCATTAATTCACCAATTACCCGATGATATTAGTCATTTTTATCATCAAGCATTTTGGCGCGCAAAGCAATTTTATCAAGAAATTTATCAACAAGGCTTTGAATTTAGCCATGATTGGTGTGGTTTATTAGATATTGCCTATGATGATAAATTAAAAATCTTCCAACAAAAATTTGAACGGCTCAACTTATGGCCAGCAGAATTAATTCATAGCGTTGATGCTAATACCGCCAGTAAAATAGCCAATATGCCATTGAACGATGGCGGTTTGTTTATGCCGCAAGCGGGTTGGATAGCGCCGCAAGAATGTGTGCAACAGCTATTTAAAGCGGCACAACAAAGCGGTAAATTAACAATAAAATGCAACGTTGAAATTAAAAAGCTCACTCAAAATCAAGATCAAAGCTGGCAACTTGAAACCAATAAAACGTTAATTAATGCCAAAATAGTACTGCTGTGTGGTGGCGCTGAAGCAATTAAACTAAACGTATTACAACACTCATCATTAGTGGCTATTCGCGGACAAGTTTCAACTATGCGTGCCAATAATGAAAGTAGCAAACTTACTACGGTAATTTGCCATAAAGGTTATTTAACACCACAACATCAGGGACAACATTGCATTGGCGCGACCTTTCAGCGTGGCACTTTCAATACCGACACCAAGACGGCAGAAGATGTTTATAATCTAGACATGTTAGCTCGCTGTTTACCTAATTTAATGACTTGGCAATTAACAGATATTATTTCCAGCAAGGCAAGACTCCGTTGTAGCACTCCAGATCATTTCCCTATGGTAGGACAACTTCCTAACGTTGAGCAGCATAAAAGCACTTATGCACATTTAGCCAAAGACAAAAATTGGAAAATACATACCCCCGCACCTTGCTTAGAAAATTTATATATTTTTACGGGGTTAGGTGCTCGTGGTTTATGTACCGCCCCCTTGTTAGCCGACATTTTAGTAGCAGAGCTTTGTGGTACACCCTATCCGGTGAGTTATAAAATGCTTTATAACTTAGCACCCAATCGTTTTATCATTCGAGATATTGTTAAACATAAAATTTAAAGGCCAAGTTCTAGGAGCTAGGAATCTAGG
>CAZVPC010000047.1:6469-17459 GCA_964629005.1 uncultured Pseudoalteromonadaceae bacterium
AGATATTGTTAAACATAAAATTTAAAGGCCAAGTTCTAGGAGCTAGGAATCTAGGAATCTAGGGCCTAGGCACTAGGGCCTAGGCACTAGGATCTGAAATAACAACTTAACTGCTGCCAAAATTCAACAACAATAACGCTATCTACTGCTGATAATTCCGCTTTAGCTTGCTGCATTTTATCGCTTACCCGTTGATATAACTTCGCAGTTAACACTTGCTGATCATCACCAAAATTGACTGCGGCAACAGCAATAAAGCCGCGTATATAACTGCTCGCAAACAGAGTATCGGCGCTAACATCTTGCGCAAATAAACCATCAAAATAGTGATATAAATCGGTTAGCGTTTTATTTGTCATAAATTGTGTGTTCCTAAAAGCTGATGCCTAAATGCTGTTTTATAAATACTGGTTTATAAATGCTGATTTTTTACGCATGGTGTCGAGCCTCGCTGCGCTCGTGTCGATCTATATTTATACTACTGCGGCGAGCTTACCGGATATAAGACTTGGTCTTTATAACCGGTGGTAATAGCAAAATAACCACAAAGTTGTTGATCAAGCTCACTATCACCCGTATCACTAAGCAAAGGGCGAGAATTTAACGCACTTAACTTTGTTTTAGTGGCAATAATTATAATATTATCTCGACCACCGTCTTGCGCCAGTATGAAACGAATAATACGCGGGCTAAGTTGTTGATTTCCCCTGCCAAAAATATGTCCTTGACCACCAATTAAGGTGATCACTAATTTGGCAGTTAAACCTTGGTGCTGGTAATCATTCAATAGTAACCAGAGTTGAGCTTCAGTTAAATCACTTTGTATTAACGCTTGTTGATAAACGGCATCTACGCCGAGTAAAGTATTAGCAATAGCTAACTCGTCCATTAAAAATGCGGTCGTTGAACCAGAGCCAATGATATAAAGCTCATCATCCATACGTTCAATAACATCAGCGGCAATATCTTGCAGCACTAATTCGTCTACTTCTTTACCACCTGATTTTACTGCTTGAATATAACGTAATTCACTGGGTACTTGCATTTCACCATAACGTTTTGCTTTAACAATACCATCGCGAAATAAAGTTTCGTCAATGTCCATGACATCAGCATCACTTAAGGTAACTAATTGTTTAGTCACCATCATTTCAATCACCCGCCCGGCGGCTTTAGGGGTGATAGCATAAACACCGGAATGAATTTTACAACCAGCAGGAATACCTAATACCGGAAAGTGATCACCAACCACCGCACAAACATTACGCGCGGTACCATCACCACCCGCAAACAATAAAATATCAACACCTTGCTGTTTTAGTCGTTGTACTGCATTTTCAGTATCTAGTGCGCTAGTTTTTTCAGTTTTACTGCAATAAACCAGCTCAACATTAAAACCTAATTGACGCGCACATAACTCACCCATCTCACCATTGACAGTAAAAATTTTAATTTGCGTTTTATAAGGCAATAAAATTTCCAATGTTTGTAATGCTCGACTATTTGCTTGGGCTTGCGCGCCAAGTGCTAATGCCTGTTCAACCACATTATCACTCCCTTTAAGGGCAACACTACCACCAAGTCCGGCAATAGGATTAATGATCAAGCCTAATTTAAACGAACTTTCGTTTGCTACCAGCACATGCTTTTTTTTACTCATAATGACTATCGCTCACAATAATCTTAGGATCATGATCATAAGACAAATTGTTCTTTAGTTAGCGGAAATGGTGTTTGATAAAAACTCGCTAAACTGGCTATAAATTGCTTGCCTCGTTCAGGAAAGTCCGATGCCAAATACACTAATACTTGTTGATACACTGCCATTTTAAAACTAACACTATCGGCAGCAAAACCACTCAAATTATCAGCAGACACATTAAACGTTTTCTGCGCGGCGACACAAAATGCCCATTCGAGTGCTTGCGGTTTAATTTCAACGTGCTCAAATGTTTTTTGTTGTTGCTCATTACGCCCGTCAGGCTCATACCAATAACCAAAATCTGCTAACAAGCGCCGCTTTTTACCCGCAATACACCAATGAGAAATTTCATGTAAAGCGCTGGCATAATAACCATGCGCGAAAATAATTTGATGATAATTACATTGCTGATCCGCGGGTGAATAGAAAGGTTCATCGCCGCCTTTGATCAAACGAGTATTATGGCTTTGATAAAATTTTTGCTCAAATAGCGCGATCAAATCTTGGTACTGATGTTGATGTTGATATTGATGGCTCATAAAATTTTTAAACAATTAAGACCAAAAAGAAGCGCTATTTTAGCGAAAAGCTGAACTAAAACCAACTACAGTATAAATTGAAGTTTATTCGATAAAACACAAATAAATCGACATAAATTCATATAAATCCACCTGAAAATAATAACACGCTAGAATTACGGTTTAAATTAGGTGTACACTAAAAAAAATAGCAACAAAATAACGGTTCACTAGCCCATGAAAAAACTTGACGATGTCGATTTACGCATTTTAACTATTCTTTATAAAAATGCAGATATCACCAACAAAGAGCTTGCTGCTCAAATCGGCATTGCGCCATCAACCTGTTTAGAAAGAGTAAAACGCTTAAAACAAAATGGTGTGGTTAAAAATGCCTTTATTGACGTTAATTTAAAAACCATTGGCGGTAATATTGAAGCTATCGCCGCGATTCGTTTACAGCCCTATAATAAAGAGGTGGTGAATCAATTACGTGATGACTTACTGCAACTCCCTGAAATTATTAGCATGTATCATATGGGTGGTAGTTACGATTACTTTATTCACATGTCGGTGCGCGATAGTGAACACTTACGTAATTTTGTTTTTGAAGCAATCACTTCGCGCGATGAAGTAACGACGGTTGAAACATCACTTATTTTTGAGCATAGCCGCTCAGGAATTTTACCCAATTTTGCCGATGAAACCCAATAATTAGCATTAGTTTAGTTAACAACCAAAATGAAATTTACCGATAGCCATTGCCATTTAGATTTTGACGAACTTCAACAAAATTTTTCACTCTTGTTATCGGCATGCGCAAAGCAAAATATTCATCGCCTTATTGTCCCCAGTATCAAGCCAAGCAACTGGCAAAAAGTGTTGGATTTAACCAAGCAAGCGCAATTACCTGTTAAGCTTTTTGCCGCATTAGGTTTTCACCCGTGGTTTTTAGATAACTTAAGCGAGCAAGATTTAATAGCACTAACCGATAATGTTCGCCAATATCGACAAAATATTATCGCGATTGGTGAAGCAGGTATTGATGGCGTAATTGCCGCACAACAAAACAACTTAGCCAAACAACTCACTTTCTTTGAATACCAATTACAGTTAGCGCAACAAGAAAAGCTAGCAATTATTGTTCATCACCGGCGTTCACACCAAAATATTGTACCGTTATTAAAAAAATACCCACTCGATAAAAATGGCGTTATCCACGCCTTTTCAGGCAGTTACCAGCAAGCAAAAGCGTATCTCGATTTAGGTTTTAAACTCGGTATTGGCGGTACCATTACTTACCCACGAGCGATAAAAACCATTAAAGCAATTAAACGCTTACCGCTAAGCGCCTTAGTTTTAGAAACCGATGCGCCAGCTATGCCATTATTTGGCTACCAAGGACAAACTAATTCACCACTACGGATAGTTGATATTTTTAATTGTTTAACAAAAATAAGAGCAGAATCAGCAGAGGTGATCGCAGCACAATTAGAAGTCAATATTGAGCAATTATTTTCGTTGTCTTAACGACGATGAGGATTCAACCTAAAACCTCGTCGGCTAAAACGGTTTAAACCACGAGTAAGTAAAAAGCCAATAACCCCAGCCATCAGCAACATTAAGCGTTCAAGCTGTCTTTTATCTTGATTATTTTGCACAAGTTGTTGAGTCAAAAACGGCCGATTAATGGTTAAACGAATATAACCTTGCAACTTATCCGTGCGAATTTCACTAACAAAAGGAATATATTTATCACTACGATTAATTTTATAATTAGCATTACCGTATAATTCGTTAATCGTAGTAGAAGAGTCCGATGCTAATATTAATTGCCCAGTTGCATCATAAAAGCGGGCACCTTCAATAAATTTTGCCTGACTTAACGTTTGTATATAATTTTTTAAAAGCTGGTTATTACTATTTTTACGTTTTATCAAAATTTTAATCGTATTGGCTGCATTCTGGGTATAATCCTGAGCAATTATATTTAAATGTTGTTTGATCAGCCCATTAAATTTAGCATCGCTTGCGATCCAAATATTCATCAGCACAACAATAAAAACAATAGCCAATGCTAATTGCGTTATTTTATTATAAATTGATGATATTTTAGGGTATAAAGGCATCTCAGTTTGCGACATAAAACAACAAGACATTAACAGATCAATAACTACACTATAATGGGTTATTGCTGGCTTTTAAATATATAACCACTAATTTTAATTAAATTAAGCTCAATAGGAAAATTCGTGCCTACAGCAGAAATCAACTTAGCGTTACATAACATCAACCGTCTAGCGTTAGAACAAAGCATTTTAACAGCACCAAAGAAACCGTTCAAAACCACCACTACCTCGATAGAATTAGTGGTATTATCAAGCATACACTTAGAACAATTACTAGCCTTAGTCGAGTATTGCCAGATAACCATTATGGCTCTTAACGTGATCAACACTAGAAATAATGAGCAAAGCTATCGTTTTGAGGTTCATTGTGATGACTTAACGTTAGCAGTACAAAAATTAGCTGAATTTGCACAACATAACAAAATTGAAGCTATTTTGATCAAAGATGCCCCCTCATTAAAGCAAGCGGGGTTGTTAGTCATGGATATGGACTCAACCACAATAAGCATTGAATGTATTGATGAAATTGCAAGTTTAGCCGGTGTTGGTCAACAAGTTGCTGAAGTCACTGAGCTTGCCATGCAAGGAAAACTAGACTTTGCGCAAAGTTTACATCAACGTGTTGCCACACTCGCCAATGCTCCCGAATCAATACTCGCTAATGTCGCCCAAAATTTACCTTTGATGCCAGGCTTAACAAATTTAATAAAAGAACTTAAGCTACACAACTGGCGAATTGCCATCGCCTCAGGTGGCTTTACTTATTTCTCCGAGCAGCTAAAAAATGAGTTAGCATTAGATGATACTTTTGCTAATACCCTTGAAATTATTAACGGTCGTTTAACCGGTAAAGTGTTGGGGGATGTGGTAGACGCCCAAGCAAAAGCCAGTACAATTAAACGGTTACAAAAAAAATATCATATTGTTGCAACACAAACCGTGGCTATAGGTGATGGCGCAAACGATCTACTCATGATGGCGCAAGCACATTTGGGCGTAGCGTTTCATGCTAAACCTGTTGTTTTAGCACAAGCAGATACGAGTATTCACTTTGCTGGTTTAGACTTATTACTTCATTGGTTAAAGTAAATTGGCCACAAAAATTGTTAACAAATATGTAACCAACCAATTACATTATTGACCAACAAGCATTACTCAGCCAAACTATGACGCCTTAGGCCACGAACAACTCGGTTTTTTTATTGATGAAACATTATTATCGCTGGTTAATAACTTACTTGATAAGCAGCGTTTTTTTTATAACAAGCTCAACATTATCGGCTGCTGAAGTTGTTGCAACTGATCCACCAACAACCAATACCGAGCAAATAAAAACAAATCTTAATGAAGATGACAGCTATTGGGAATTGGATCTTGGCATATCGCTGGAATTTGGTAAGAATTACATTCAAGGTATTGATGAACATGAAAAAGGCGACTTAACTGGCTCATTAATATTGTCAGGCGGTTATTATTATAAAGATTTTTTTCTTGAAGTAAGTCCTTTAATTGGCCGTCCTTTTACCATTGGTTATAGTTTGCAGCGCACCAAACATTTTGTTGTTAACCTTATTGCTGAATCTCTTTTTCAAGGTTTTGATCAATCTTCACAAAATCACGGTCAACAATTAACTGGGATAAAATCTAGAAATACCTCATTAGACGCCGGTGTTGAAGTTTATTATAGCCATCAATACGGTGAAACTCGCTTTAGAGCTTTACATGATGTTTCCAATACACATAACGGTTATGTGATTGCATTTGACTATGCTTATCCACTTTTTATGAAAAGGTGGGTGGTTTGGCCTTCTTATGGTATTGCTTGGCTCAGTGAAAATACCACCGATTATTATTTTGGTGTCAGTAAAAGTGAAGCGCTTTCATACCGCCCCTTTTACAAACCAAGTAGTGCATTCACCCATAAAGTCAATTTATACGTTGCTTATCAATATAATACCAACATCTCTTTTATCGGTTATGGTGATTACATTGTCTTTAGTAACGAAATTAACCGCAGCCCGTTGATCTCTCCTAATAATGACAGTTTTCGTCTTGGCATGGGGGTTGTGTGGTCTTTTTAGGTAAGGAAAACCTTTACAAAACAATCTGTATATTATTATTTTGTTTAACGTCAAATTTAAGTTATGCACAAGTATCAACAGAAAAAAGCTCCGCTGAACAAACAGCAACAATAATCACCCCGCCAGTAGAGCCAGTTAAAATTGCGAGCATGGTCGCAAGCCCAAATAGTTGTACCTTAGCGCCTCTTGAAGAATATTGTGAAATGACTTTTCATATTCTTTGGCAAACGCCTGAAATAGGAGACTACTGTTTGCATGATAAAGAAAGCAAAAAGCCTTTAAAATGTTGGTACCACGCTGCACGTGGAAATATGGAGCTAGAATTTTCTGGTCATATTTTAGAAAATAGTAAAATTTATCTATTGCTCGATGCTAAAGACAAGCATTTGATCGCTTCGGTAGATGTTCCCGTAACGGGCACATTAAAACAACGGCAACGAGCGCAACGACGACGACGAGGATTTTGGCGAATGTTTTAGCTAAAAAAGCAGTTATGAATTGATTTTTTATAGTTTTTGACATCTTTTGACGTTTTATTAATCACTCCTACAATTTACGACAAAAACGGCAAAGAACCCCACAGACAAACTCGTTAATCTAGCTCCGTAATAAATCACTTATCTCACGGAGCTTTACCATGAAAAAATCAATACTCATCACTAGCTTAATTGCTGTTGCTCTTTCAACAATGGCACACAGTACTAAATATCCTAAGAATCCAGTCATTCGTCCATTGACCCTCACCGAAAGCACTGTTGAACTTACGGGTGCATATCTCTATGGAAAACAATATGATAAAGACGTTGTCGTTACGTTAACCAGTAATATTGCTTACGGTTTAACCGACGATTTTCAAATAGGTTTAGATGGCATTACCTATAGCTTATTTAAAAACAAATCCTCCGGTTTTGAGCTCGCCACGCAAGCAGGGCTACGAGGCTACTTTGAAGATAAAGTTGGCGATAGTCTAGGTTTAGGCATCAGTCTTTTAGGCAAGCAAATAATCAATGACAATTTGGCTTTTACTTTTGGTGCGGGTTATTCTCACTGGGACATTGATAACTTAGATAATAAATATGAATTTGACTACTCAGTGGGTTTCTTAGCCAACATCGCGCCAAACTTAACTTTATCTGGCCAATACATTTATCGAGATCTAAAAGACTTTAAACAAAGCCACGCCAATTTAAGTTCCGTGGGCTTAAACTACACACTGACCGATGACTTAGATGTTGGCACTACGTTTACCTACTCTGATTTTGCTGAAAAAAATAATAATTTTGCCTTACTCGAAACCCCCGAAACAACCGTGGGTGCATATCTAAGATGGCGTTTTTAATAACGAATAAACACTCAAGCTAAGCTCAACAATAGACACGCGGATAATAAACCTAAAATTCTAGTCAGTAAACGTAAAGGACACAATAAAAATGCAATTACCAATCAAGCTATTGATCGTTAGCTTTGCTGTCTTACTATCCGCTTGTGCATCGTTTAACCCACCCAACAAAACCTTTAGTTATTTTCACCAGCAAGAACAATTTAACATTGCTTTGATCAGCTTACATAAAATCAGTATTTTAGGCCTTATTGACCAGACTAAAAGTTTAACTGCTCAAAAAAAACAACAACTCACTAACTACGTTTTTAACGCTTTTGCTGATCGTGTTGATGCCGAAAATCTAACCAGCAGTGAAGACTTGGCTCTGCAAATAGGCCGACTTGAATATAAAAAACTGCGCCAAGCAGCGAAACAAAATAACAGCCTTGAACTATCTAAAATAATGGCTAGCAACAGCCAAATGAGCCGATACTTGCTGACGATACAATTAACTGAAAATAGTGATCTTGGCAATAATAACACTCAACCATCAGTCGATTTTTTCAACTCCAATAACTGTTCCCGTTACGGTCGTGCTATTGGTTTAACCATGACCATAATCGACAGTAAAACAAATAGTGAAGTTTGGGGCGGACATATTAACAAAGCCAATCAAACCAGCTACTGTGATGACGATCATAATTGGGATGGGCACGATAATAGCGATATTAATGATAGTGATAGCCATGATCTAAAAAGTGCTTTGGCTGCCTTATTGGTTGTTTTTGCTATTTCAGCCATGGTTGATAGCCAATCAGATCGCAGCACTAACCTAAGCTCAACTGAATTAATGCCAACATTTCAACAAGCGGTTAACGACTTTGCTATTAAATTACCCAGCTTTTATCATTAACTTACTGGCAAACACGCGTGTTAAATATTTGTTATAATGCACTCATAATCACAATAGTAATAAAAGGAAAATGCATAATATGACTCCATCCGTTGCCCCTGCTAAGTTACATGTTTTTTTGGTTGAAGATGATCAATCTCTTGCGTCATTAGTAAAAGATTATTTGACCTTACAGGGATTTAAAGTATCAGTGGAAGAACGTGGTGATCTCGCCACTAACAGAATTTTTGCCGAGCAACCTGACATTGTTATTTTAGATATTATGCTACCGGGAAAAAATGGCTTAGATATTTGTCGAGAATTAAGAGCAAGCAGTAAATTACCCATTATCATGTTAACCGCCCGCAGTGACGATATCGATCAAATCGTGGGCTTAGAAGTGGGTGCTGACGATTATGTTGCTAAACCAGCTCAACCTCGTTTATTGCTAGCTAGGATCAATGCTTTGCTTCGTCGAATGAACTGCGACGAAAATAATAGCACAGTCGAACAAAAAACTACTGAGCTGGTATTTGGCTCATTGTCTATTCAAGTACAAAAGCAAGAAGTTTACTGGAAAGAGAGTCTAGTTGAATTAACCACCAATGAATTTGATTTGTTATTTTTACTTGCCGAACATGCTGGCACCATACTCTCACGTGATGATTTACTTAATAAACTGCGTGGTTTTGGTTACGACGGTGTCGATCGAACTATTGACATGTTAATTTCTCGTTTAAGAAAAAAATTTTTTGATGATCCAAGCAAACCCAAACGTATTAAAACCGTCTGGAAAAAAGGCTATTTATTCGTTGCCGAAGCTTGGTCTGAAGATTAAGGAACCGTGCTGTGGTGAGTAATCTATTTGTTCGATTATACCTTGTTTTGATCATCGCCTTTATTGGCTTGGGTTTTAGCATCGACGCTTACATTGAACAACAAGCGTCCGCATACGATCTAACTTCAGACATAGAATTGCACAAAGGCACTTTTTTTCTACTCAATAAAGAATTGCAAAGTTTACCCCCCGAAGAACATCAACAATATCTGGAAATTATTGGTCCTTCTTTTGGCTTTCCTATTCAACTACTTGAACTCAACAGTTTTAGTTTTACCGCCGAACAAAACACTCACCTAGCCCAAGGCGGTATTGTTTCTCGCTATGATGATCAGTTAGGCAAAGCGTGGTTTTTTCAAAAATTAGGGTTGAGTTCAAAAATAATTGTCTTTGGTCCAATTTTACTTGAACCCAATGAATCAACTAATTTAGTCACTAATGCTATTTTTTTCATAGGCTTAGCTTTAATCATTTTCATTTGGGCTTGGCCACTATCAAAAGGGCTACAAAAATTAACGTCAGCGGCAACAGCATTTGGTCAAGGTGATTTTTCTGTTCGGGCATCCACGGTGATCTCAGCACCGTTAATTAGTTTAGCCACGCGTTTTAACGCTATGGCTAGTCGTATACAACAATTAATCAAATCTCATAAAGAATTATCACATGCGGTATCACATGAACTAAGAACCCCAATAGCTCGAATTCGTTTTGCCATGGAAATGGTGCGTGAAGTGAACCACAAAGAACAACAATTAAAATATTTGCAAGTAATGGACGACAATATTGAAGAACTTGATGGCTTGGTCGATGAATTATTAACTTATGCTCGTTTTGACCGCGAAGAACTCGATTTATCCATACAAAAACAAGATATAGTCGCCCTGTGTTACCAAGTTATTGAAAAATTTAGTTTAACTCATCATCAATTAATTATTCGCTGCTCAAATTCATTAACTGAAGCACTTATTTGTGCTTTTGATGAAGATGCCATTAGGCGTGCACTCGACAACCTGATCCGTAATGCTTGTCGTTATGCTAAAACCACCATAATAGTTAGTGCACAACTCGATAATAACCAAATAACATTGCTCGTTGATGATGATGGTCAAGGAGTACCGGAGGGATCGCGTAGTCAATTATTTGAACCTTTTGTCCGTTTAGATCAAAGCCGAGACCGAAATTCTGGCGGTATTGGTTTAGGATTAGCCATGGTCAAAAAATTAATTGCACTGCACCATGGTAACGCGTCTGTTAGTCAAGCAGATATCGGCGGCGCTCGTTTCAAACTTGTGTGGCCACAATAGCAGCATTCCCTAGTTAACTAACCCGAATTAAGCTTAACTAATTGATTGAATTAATTTGATTTAATTTTATACTAAAGCCTGTGTTCAAATGCTAAAATTAGCCTTAAACCTAGAATCCGCAATCGAGACACGGATAATAGCGCAGCTCCATGATTCACTTAGCTATATGGAAAAATGACTCATCACCAATAAGGTGATACCGCAA
>CAZVPC010000048.1:0-17330 GCA_964629005.1 uncultured Pseudoalteromonadaceae bacterium
AAGCAGCAAAAAATTATCAGGCAGTATTGTCAGAATTAGCCACATTAAAAGCACCCATTGATGCTTTTTTTGATCATGTAATGGTGATGAGTGATGATCAAGCGGTGAAAATTAATCGCTTAACTTTACTTAATCAAATTCGTAATAGTTTCTATAATGTTGCTGATATTTCGGTATTGCAGTAAAAATATTTTTTCGACAAAAATACATCTACACAATAAATTTTAACGCAAAATCACTTAGCCTCTTTTTTTGATTAAATAAAAAAAGGGGCTGGTATCAACTTGCATGGTAATAAGCTCATGCTCCATGAAACGACAAAAACTTGGGATATCGCGAGTGGTAGCAGGATCATCAGCGCTTACTAATAGCGTTTCGCCCACGGCAATTTTTCTAATATTCAAACGCACCATCATTACCGGCTCTGGACATTTAAGTCCTAGGGTATTTAATTGATGATCGGCATGGCTAAATAAAATATTTGACATAAAAAGTGGTAATATCAGGTCTTAATGGCAATAGTTTACTGTCTTGACGCACAAGTTAATATATAACTGCTAAAATTTATTAGCAATATTTGAAAAAAATAATTTGGATCCCCTCTATTGCTTAACTACCCTTTGCTTTTGGCCGTTTTTATTTTCCTTAGTTTTAATGTTGAGGCAAATAATAATGATGTTAAGCGAAAAACATTTCTTGCTGCAGAAAAACAAGTTTGGCAAGCAGATAGTGCAAGTTATCTAAAGTTGTACCAACAATTAAACACGTATCCGTTACAACCCTATTTAGATTTAAAACGATTAACGCATAGAATTCGACTGTCAGATGCCAATGAAATCGGCGCGTTTTTAAAAAAATATCGCGGTAGTCCGTTAGATTGGCCATTGAGAAAGAAATGGCTTACTTATTTAGTAAAACGGCAACGAAAAAATTTATTTTTAAAGTTTTATCAACCAAGCAATAATGTTGAGTTGGTTTGTCATTATTTTCAATATCAATTAGCGGTAGGAATACCGGAAATAATGATATTACCTAAGGTGACAAAACTTTGGTTGGTAGGAAAATCGCAACCTAAAGCGTGTGATCCACTATTTAAGCATTGGCAAAAGGCGGGCTATCGCACCGCCAATGTAGTTTGGCAACGAGTGAAATTAGCGGCTGATGGTGGTAAGCATACCTTGTTACCCTATCTCAGCCGACTATTGCCAGAAAAACAACAGTATTTAGCAAACCTATGGCATAAAGTGAGGCGAGATCCAGCTTATATTGCTCATTTGTCAAGATTTCCAAAAAAATCAGCAAAAGAAGCTGAAATCATGCTGTATGGCCTAAAAAGGTTGATATGGCGAGCGCCGAAAAGAGCGTTACGAACATATAAACAAGCAAAAACTTATTTTAAATTTACACCTAGACAACAAAAAAATATTACAAAAAAATTTGCAATTGCTTTAGCAAGTAAGAGTCATCGAGCAGCCTATATATGGCTTGCTAAGGTAGATAATGAAGATTTAACCGATAACTTGATCCAGTGGCGACTTGCTGAGGCGCTAAAACAACAAAACTGGTCGGCAATTAAAGTTGTGCTTAACCAGTTACCATTAACGACACATAAATCGCTACAATGGCAATATTGGTATGCGAGAAGCCTGATCGCAACCAATGAGATAATTAAAGGAGAAAAAACATTAAATAAACTTGCTTTGCAACGCCATTATTATGGTTTTCTGGCGGCAAGTTATTTAGAAAAAACAATTAATATTCAAGATAAACCACTGGTTTTTTCAGTACAAGAAAAACAGCAGCTATTAGAAAATTTGGCAGCTAAACGGGCTTTTGAGCTTTTTTCTCTTAAACGGTTTACCTTAGCAAGGCGAGAATGGAATTATTGGTTAAGTCAATTAACCGATCACGAGAAATTAATTGCCGCTAAAATTGCTAATGATAAAGGGTGGTTTGACCGATCAATATTTACCTTAGCTCAAGAAGGCTATTTAGATGATGTTGCGTTACGTTTTCCCATTGCTTTTGATAAAGAAATCTTCCAGCAAGCTAAAAAAAATGTGATTGATCCAAGCTGGACCTTTGCTATAGCGCGTCGAGAAAGTTCTTTTATGAGTGATGCTCATTCACCTGCAGGTGCTTTAGGGTTAATGCAAATACTGCCGAGTACGGCGAAAAGTTTATTACACAAAAAAAACATGTCAAACAGGTATTTGTTTAATGTAAAAAATAATATTAAGTTAGGTAGTAAATATTTAAAATTATTGCTGGCAAAACAACAGGGTAATTTTGTGTTAGCAACAGCGTCTTACAACGCGGGTTTTTATCGAGTTAAGGCATGGCTTAAAAATAAAGCTAAGCTGCCTGCTGATATATGGATTGAAACGATCCCTTACAGAGAAACGCGAGATTACGTAAAAAGTGTAATGGCATATCAACAAATCTACCAATTGCGCAATGGTGAAAAACCGGTGTTGTTTGATCAAATAACGGCTATGAAAATAAGTGAGTAGCAATGCGTTTGGTATTACATTTATTATTGTTTTCTTAGCTTCAAGTTCAATAATATAATGCTATCATTAGCGCAAGGTTTGGAAATAAAAATAGGTTTAGCACTCGTTAATGGTTGCTAAACACATAATATATTGATTTTATAGCTATTTGTAGGTCGTTGCTTGCCACGACAATTATAGAAGTGATTTTTCTAATGCTTTGTTGTGCCTCGTTTTACTCTTGACAACCTACAATTAATTTTATTTGCCAACAGTTAAGTACAACAGAGTCTAAAAATCATACCAATACGAGCAAATAATATGACAGATTTTAGTAGTAATTACCCTGCACATATCGCCGAGTTACAAAAAAGAACCAAGCAGGTTTTAGTGAGGGAAGGTTTAGATGCCCTTATTATTCATTCTGGTCAAGAAATTAAAGTGTTTTTAGATGATTACAGTTATCCATTTAAAGTTAATCCTCACTTTAAAGCTTGGTTACCCATTCTTGAAAATAGCAATTGCTGGCTTATTGTTAATGGTGTTGATAAACCGACATTAATATATTTTCAGCCAGTTGATTTTTGGCATAAAGTTGTTGCTTTACCTGATAGTTATTGGACTGAATTTTTTAATATAAAAATACTGGTTACCGCCAGTGAAGTTGATAAATTATTACCGTATGACAAAAAAGGTTATGCCTATATTGGTGCTAATGTTGAGGTCGCAAAAGCATTAGGTTTTGATACCGTTAACCCTGAGCCAGTATTAAATTATTTTCATTATCATCGTGCCTATAAAACGGCCTATGAATTTGCTTGTTTACGTCAATCTAATTTGTTGGCAGCTAAAGGACATCAAGCAGCAAAAGCCGCTTTTTTAGCGGGTTCAAGTGAATTTGATATTCAGCAAAGCTATTTAAAAGCGTTAGCATATTCAGAAAATCAATCACCTTATGGTAATATTGTCTCTATAAATGAAAATGCGGCTATTTTACATTACACTGCATTAGCGCGCACTAAACCGCTTGATCCGCGCTCATTTCTAATTGATGCGGGTGCAAATTTTCATGGTTATGCCGCCGATATCACGCGCACCTATTCATTTAAGCAAGATAAATTTGCTGAGCTGATCGCACGTATGGATCAACTCATGTTGACGGCTGTTGATGGTTTACAGCCAGGTAAAAGTTATGTTGACCTACATCTCGAAACTTATCGAGAAGTCGGTCAAGTTCTTAACGAGTTTGATTTTATCAACGTTGATGTTGATACTGCGGTTGAAACTGGCATTATTTCAACATTTTTCCCGCATGGTTTAGGGCATCACTTGGGCTTGCAAACGCATGATGTTGGTGGTTTTATGGCTGATGAGCGCGGTACGCACATTAATGCACCTAAAGAGCATAGCTTTTTAAGAACTTCACGTATTATTGAATCTAATCAGGTTTTTACCATTGAACCGGGTTTGTATTTTATTGAGTCATTGTTGGCTAAATTAAAAAAATCGTCATACGCAAAGATGATTAATTGGCAAAATGTTGATTTAATGCGCCCGTTTGGGGGGATTAGGATTGAAGATAATATTATTGTTCACCAAAGCAAAAATGAAAATATGACCCGCGTGGTAGGGTTGTAACTTTATTGAAATAAAAGTCAATGATAAAACCCTATCAAATTGCCGTTTCTGCCGTAATTGATGAATCCATCATTACGCGCAGTCGCTTTATTTGTTATATTACCCCTTGTAATTCAATAGAGCAGGCCAAAGCGCAAGTTAAAAAATTACAATTATTGCACCCACAAGCAACGCATTATTGTTATGCTTTTTTAACCGGGGCACCCGATGATAGTCAAGGGTATGGTTTTTCTGATGATGGTGAGCCAACAGGTACCGCAGGTAAACCGATGCTAGCTGTATTACAAGGTGGTGCGGTTGGTGAATTATGTGCGGTAGTGGTTCGTTATTTTGGTGGCACAAAATTGGGTACGGGTGGTTTACAAAGAGCTTACGGTGCGAGTGTACGCCAAGCGTTAACTTTGATAAAAACCAGAATAAAAATACCGATGGTATACAAATCATTAGCATGTCAGTATAACCAAATAAATGATGTAATTCATGTGATTGAAAAGGTGGGAGGTAAAATCATTAAACAAAAATTTACTGAATATATATCCTTAACTGTTGCAATTCCTGAAGGTAATTTTCAACAAGTACAGCAACAACTGTTAACTTTATCTGCAGGTCAGCTAATTTTACAGAGAACTGTTGATGATTAGTATTATCAAATGATCAGACAAAAACAATAACGTGCAATATAAAAATATCATTCGAATTTTAGGGCTCTTAGTGGCGTTGTTAAGCGTAACTATGTTGCCGCCTGCCGTGGTTTCGTTGATTTATCGAGATGGTGGTGGCGTACCTTTTTTAATGGCCTTTTTATGGTGTTTATTTACCGGTTTGTTATTTTGGTATCCCCACCGTAATGAAAAAAGTGATTTAAGGGCGCGCGAGGGGTTTTTAATTGTCGTGCTTTTTTGGCTAGTTATCGCCAGCTTTTCTGCTATTCCGCTAATGCTACTTGAACACCCTGATATTAGTGTTACTAATGCTTACTTTGAGTCAATGTCAGGATTAACCACAACAGGTGCTACGATCCTAAATCATATCGACGGTTTACCTCATTCTGTGTTGTATTATCGCCAGCAGTTACAATGGATTGGGGGCATGGGAATTATTGTTTTAGCGGTAGCTGTTTTGCCAATGTTAGGAATTGGTGGTATGCAGCTATATCGGGCGGAAACCCCTGGACCTGTTAAAGACTCTAAAATGACACCGCGTATTGCCGATACAGCGAAACATTTGTGGTATATTTATTTGGCAGTAACCATGGCGTGTGCTTTTGCTTATTGGCTTGCTGGAATGACTGTGTTTGATGCGATATGTCATTCATTTTCAACTATTTCTAATGGTGGCTTTTCTACTCATGATGCCAGTATTGGGTATTTCAATAGCCAAATTATTAATTATATTTGCGCCTTTTTTTGTTTAATGGGCGCGGTTAATTTTTCACTGCACTATGCAGCGGTTCATCATCGATCATTACGTAGTTATTTTTCTGATGCGGAGTTTCGTGGCTTTGTGGTGATCCAAACATTTTTGGCGTTGAGTTGTTTTTTAGTTTTGTGGTTATTTAATGTTTATGACTCGGCAGACATCTCGTTAAATCAAGCGGTATTACAAACAGTATCCTTTAGTACTTCTGCGGGATTTGCTTCAGCTGATTTTTCTCATTGGCCTTTATTTTTGCCTATTTTTTTGATTTTCTCTAGTTTTATTGGTAGTTGTGCGGGCTCTACTGGTGGGGGCGTTAAAGTAGTTAGAGCAATGTTACTTTATTTGCAAGGAATGCGTGAGGTTGATCGGTTAATTCATCCCAAGGCAGTTTTTGTGATCAAATTAGGAACAAAAGCAGTACCAGACAGGGTAGTACAAGCAGTTTGGGGGTTCTTTGCGGCTTATATTATGGTATTTATTATTTGCATGATGCTATTGTTGGCCTCAGGGATTGATAATATTACTGCTTTTACTGCGGTAGCCGCTTGTATTAATAACTTAGGCCCTGGTCTTGGTGAGGTTTCATCGAGTTTTGCGAGCGTTAATAGTTTTAGTAAATGGGTTTTATTTGCCGCAATGTTATTTGGTCGTTTGGAAGTATTTACCTTGTTGGTTTTATTTACACCCGCTTTTTGGCGGAGCTAATTTATAACGGCTTAGAAATAAATAGCATCAACGTAAAATAATTTTTCTACGTGAGAAATAAAACGTTTATTAACTAAAAACAAAATAACATGATCTTCTTCCATGATCACTGTGTTTGAATGCGCAATGACGACTTCATTACCACGAACAATTGCGCCAATGGTCGTACCCGGTGGCAGTTTTAACGCTTTTATTTCTCGTCCTACTACTTTGGAAGAGTATTCATCTCCTTTGGCAACTATTTCAATAGCTTCAGCCGCACCACGACGCAAACTGTATACGTTGTCGATAGAACCACGACGAACATGGGTTAATAACGCTGAAATAGTGGCTTGTTGTGGTGAGATGGCAATATCAATATCACTGCTATCGATCAAGTCAATATAAGCACTGCGTTGGATCAGCACCATGGTTTTACGTACCCCTAAACGCTTAGCTAATAGCGATGACATAATATTGGCTTCATCATCGTTGGTTACGGCAATAAACACATCAAACTGATCAATATGTTCTTCAAGTAATAATTCTTGATCGGAAGAGTCGCCAACAAAAACCACGGTGTTGTTTAGCTCAGATGCTAAATGTTCTGCGCGTGAAGCCGAATGTTCTATTAATTTTACTTGATGTTTTTCTTCAAGTACGCGCGCAAGACCGGCACCAATATTACCACCACCCGCGATCATAATGCGTTTGTATGCGGGTTCTAATTTTTGTAACTCATTCATCACCATGCGAATATGAACACTCGCGGCAATAAAAAAAATCTCATCGTCGGCTTCAATCACCGTGGTGCCTAGTGGTCTGATAGGTCGGCCATTACGATAAATAGCCGCGACGCGGGTATCGGCATTTGGTATATGTTCTTTAAGAGTAGATAAGGCATGACCAACAAGTAAACCACCATAATAAGCCTTTACAGCGACTAAACTTACTTTACCTTGAGCAAACTCTAATACTTGCAGCGCACCAGGATAATCAATTAAGCGAGCAATATCTCGGGTAACTAATTGTTCAGGGGCAATTACATGATCAACAGGGATATCTTGATTATGAAAAAGTTGATCACGGTATTTTAAAATATGGTTAGAGCGTATTCTTGCAATTTTGGTGGGGGTATGAAAAAGAGAATAGGCTATTTGGCACGCAATCATATTTGTGGAGTCGTCATTGGTTACCGCAATGATCATATCAGCATCTTCGGCGCCAGCCTTCTTTAATATATCTGGATGAGAGCCATGTCCGGTTATAACTTGCAAATCCATTTTATCTTGTAACTCTTGCAGCACCTCTGTGTTGGTGTCGATCAAGGTGATATCATTGAGTTCACCCACCATGTTTTCTGCTAGGGTTCCACCTACTTGACCGGCACCAATTATAATTATTTTCATTTAAGACTCTTTAATTAATTTCGTTTTGATGAGTTTGGCGTAATAAAAACCGTCCATATTATTTTCACTAGGTAACAGTTGCCAATCAAGCCTTTTAGGTGGCTGAGCAGGCGAACCCACTGTTAAATGTTCAAAAGCAATGAGTTTGGCATCTTTATTGTCATCTAAAAACTGTTGTATTTGTTCACTATTTTCTTCCGGTAAAATACTACAAGTCGCGTAAAGTAAAGTGCCACCAATTTTTAATAAGGGCCAAATACGGGAAAGTATTTTTTGTTGTAACTGAGTCAGTGTCGCAATGTCGTCTGCTTTTCGCAACCATTTAATATCAGGATGACGACGAATAACACCCGTGCCAGAGCAGGGTGCATCTAATAAAATGCGATCAAAAAGTTGTTTATTCCACCAGTGCTCTGGTTTAGCTGCGTCACCAGTAACAACCTTGGCTGTTAAATTCAAACGGGTAAGGTTTTCAGTGACGCGAACTAAGCGTTGTTGCTCAATATCAATTGCGGTCAGCTGTGCAATTTCTGGTGTGTGCTCTAAAATATGACACGTTTTGCCACCGGGAGCCGCACAACAATCAAGTACATTATCACCTGTCTGACTGTTTAATATTAATGCGGCTTGTTGAGCCGCGCCATCTTGTATAGACACAAAACCTTGAGCAAAACCGGGCAAGTTATTTACATCTTGAGCTTTATTTAGCTGTATAGCACCAGAAAATTGGTCGGTAAAAGTAACCTCGATTTCAGCTTGCGCAAGTAATTTAAGGTACTGCTCAACACTGTTATGTTGTTGGTTTACTCGTAACCACATGGGTGGTTTTTGTTGATTTGCGCTAAGAATTTCTTGCCAGTTGTCTGGGTAGGCGACTTGAATTTTTTTAATAAGCCAACTGGGATGGTTGTATTTGATTGCATCGGCTAACGAGTTTGTTTGTTTTGTTGAATTGTTATCTTGTTGGCGCTGAAAATTTCGCAATACACCATTAATCAAACCTTTTAAATGTTTGTTTTTTAAACTTTGTGCCGCAGCAACCGTTTCACCCACGGCAGCGTGATCGGGAATACGAGTATATTTAAATTGATAAATGCCAATTAAAATTAAAAAATGAAATAATCGTTGCTTGCCCGTAAGGGGTTTTTGCATAAGTTGGCGAACATCATGTTCAAGTTCGGGTAAATAACGTAATACGCCATAACAAAGCTCTTGCAACAAGGCTTTATCTTTTGTTGATGCTTTAAGTTGTTGTTTAGGTAGTTCTTCGTTAAGGCTTTTACCAAGATCAACAACAGCAAAAACACATTGGGCAGCAAGAGCGCGAATATTAGTTGTCATTATTTATAAGTGTCCCAACGTTAAACCACGCACTACGACCATTTAAAATATCACTTACAGGTAAAGCCTTTTTGCCGGGTAATTGTAATATTTCAAGCACTAAGCAGCCTTCACCGGTTGCAACTACTATCCCATTTTTGTCAACTTTTACGATAGTACCAGCAGTTTGCGGACAATCATTATTGTTAATACTAGCTTGCCAAACACGGATACGATGTTCTTTGTTGCTCGCGTTAACTACCAAGGTAAATTGACTAACCGGCCATGGAATATAAGCACGAATTTTTCGTTGTAAAACTTTGGCTGGTAATTTCCAGTCTAACTCTGCTTCAGTTTTATCAAGTTTGTGTGCATAACTAGCTAAAGTAGGATCTTGTACTTCTTGAGAATAATTTCCTCGTGCCATTTTAGCTAAAGTATCTAATAAAACAGTGGGTCCTAAAAGAGCTAATTTTTCATATAAACTAGCACTGGTATCTTGCTCGCTGATATTGCAGCAAGCACTTAAGATCATATTACCTGTATCTAAACCTTTATCCATTTGCATTAGTGTAACACCTGTTTGTGCATCACCAGCTTCTAGCGCACGTTGAATGGGCGCAGCGCCACGCCATTTGGGTAATAAGGAACCATGAACATTAATACAGCCTAAACGAGGTGTATTTAATATCACCTCAGGTAAAATTAACCCGTAAGCTACAACGACCATAACATCGGCGTTATATTGAGCTAATTGCTGTTGATCTTTACTATTTTTAAAATTAATGGGCTGTTCAACGGTTAAACCATGCGCTAAGGCAAGTGTTTTGGTTGCACAAGCAGTAATTTTTTTACCACGCCCTGAAGGTTTATCTGGAGGACAATAAACTGCAATGACTTCATGCCCTGAATTAATCAAGGTTGCTAAATGCTGGGCAGCAAAATCGGGTGTGCCAGCAAAAATAATTTTCAACGTTGCTTTTGACAAAAAAATATCCTAATTGTTTTTTTCTAAACGTGCTTCTTTTTCAAGTTTAGCTTTAATACGTTGGCGCTTAAGCATTGATAAATAGTCAACAAATAATATACCAGCTAAATGGTCAAGTTCATGCTGAATACAAATAGCCAGCAATTCATCGGCATCTAAAGTGAATTTGTTACCCTTTCTATCTAAGGCTGCTACGGTAACCGTACTATGACGATTTACTTTCGCATAATAACCGGGTACAGATAAACAACCTTCTTCATTAATGACGATTTCGTCACTTTGTTTGATGATTTCAGGATTAATTAAAACATAAGGTTGATTGTTGTCTTCAGAAACATCAATCACCACAATACGTTGGTGAATATCAACTTGAGTGGCAGCTAAACCAATGCCTTTTTCTTGATACATAGTTGCCAACATATTATCAACGACTTGGCGAATATTATCAGTGACTTCTACCACATCTTGAGCTTTAGTTCTCAATCTGTCATCAGGAAAGCGTAAAACAGTTAAAATGGTCATAATTTAAGTAAAATAATTAGCGATTATTGAATTAGAGTGTTATGTTCAATTTTAGCCACTAACGAATATTAATCCTAGTGATTTATGCTTAATGTCATTGGAATTACAGCAAGATTGTATAAATGTTGCTACTTTAATGATAAAGCGTGCGCCTAATTGTAGTTAAAATGGATTGGATAACATGTTTAGAAAAATTCTGATCTCGATTATTTGTATTTTTTTACCCGTGATCTCAACTGTCGCCGATGAATTAGCGCTTAAAGATAATGCGCCAAAATCGTATGTTGTAAAAAAAGGCGATACGCTTTGGGATATTTCAGGGCTTTTTTTAAAACAACCTTGGTTATGGCCGAAATTATGGCGTTTAAATCCAGAGATAAATAATCCTCATCTAATTTATCCTGGTGATGAATTACGTTTAGTTTATGATGATCAAGGTCAACCTATGTTAGTTAAGGGAAAGCCAAAACTTAAATGGTCGCCCCAAATTAGACGTCAGTTAAAAGATCAATCTCCTGTGAGTATTATTTCTTTAAGTGAAATATCTCCTTATCTTCATTATGAAAATCTTTTTAGTCAGCAGCAAATTGATCATTTCCCTTATGTTTTAGGAAGTAACGAAGGGCACAAATCTAGCATTGATAATTTTAAACTCTATATCAATGGGAATTTAATTGTGGGTAATGCTTATGGTATTTATCAACAAGAAGAAAAAATAATTGATCCTGAAACAGAACAATTAATGGGCTATTACGCAAAATTAGTTGGTACGGGTCAAGCCGTTAGAGCGGGAGATATCACTAACAAAAAACCAGCTACGTTATATGTTGATAATGCAATTAAAGAAATTCGTTCGGGATCAATCGTTGTGCCGATAAATGATGGACAATTATTACCTGCATATTACACTATGCAAGCTGCAGATAAAGGTATTAAAGGTAGGATCATTCATGCAGCTTCAGGAAACCGAGAATTTGCTAGGCTTGATGTGGTAATGATCAATCGAGGTCAACAAAATCATGTTAAATTAGGTGACGTGATGTCGATTAATCGTCGCAGCCCTAGTGTTGTTGAAACTGTTGACGGACCCGTTTACGTCAGTGATACCTCAAGTTGGAATCGTTTGGCAAGTGCAACAGGTTCTGATTATAAAATGCCCACAGAGCCGATAGGTAAGTTAATGATTTTTAAGGTTTATGAGAAAGTGAGTATGGGGTTGATTTTAACTACACGTAAACCTGTAAGATTACAAGATACTATTTCAGCGCCCTAATTAATGCAAATGTCTTAAGGATAAGACCTATGGTTCATAAAACAAGCACTGAATATTGGTTAGCCTTAAAGTTAGTGCGTCGTCTCGCCATTGATAAAAAGTTGTTTTTAGTTGAAACCTTCGGTTTGGCTGCGCTGTTTGTTCAATCGGAACAAAAACTGCAGCAATGTGGCTTGTCAGCCCAGCAATGTCATCAAGTTATTTCTCCTGATTGGTTAAATATAACACAAATTATTAAGCAGACTCAGCAATGTGATTGCGAAATATTAGTTTATGACGATCCCGCTTATCCGCCATTACTCAAGCAAATTTATGATCCCCCTTTGGTATTGTTCACTAAAGGTAAGCAAGCATTATTAGCTAAACAACAACTGGCAATTGTTGGTAGCCGTAGTGCAACAATTGCTGGTATAGAGTTTACCAAAAAAATTGCAGCACAATTAGCAAAGCAAGGGGTTGTGATCACCAGTGGTTTAGCTTTAGGTATAGACGGAGCTGCTCATCGTGGTGCTTTGGTTAAATTAGCGAGTACTATTGCCGTAGTAGCAACAGGGTTAGCTAATGTTTATCCTTTACGTCATCGGCAGTTAGCTAAAGATATTTTAGCCAACGACGGTTTAATTGTCAGCGAGTTTTTACCACAAACAACGGCTAAAGCTGGACATTTTCCTCGTCGAAATCGCTTGATTAGTGGGTTAAGTTTAGGGGTTTTGGTCGTTGAAGCTGAAATTAAAAGTGGCTCTTTAATCACAGCGCGTTGTGCTTTAGAACAAAATCGTGAAGTTTTTGCGGTGCCTGGTTCGGTAAATAATTCAAAAAGTAAAGGCTGTCATTATTTAATTAAGCAAGGCGCTAAACTGATCGAAGATTGTGCCGATATAGTAGAAGAGTTAGATTTAAGCTTGTCGTCTGGTGTTATTGCATGTGAACATGAAAAAAATCTGCAAAAAAATATTCAACAAGACTTGTTTATCGATCCATTGTTAGCTAGTGTTGACTATGAGACCACTGCCGTGGATATAGTGGTTTCTCGGAGTAAGCTTCCCATAGAGGAAGTGTTAACCCGACTTACTATGCTTGAGCTCAGTGGGTTGGTATCTACGGTGCCAGGGGGCTATTTTAGACTGAAATAGGGGGTAATATGTTTGATATTTTGATGTACCTATTTGAAAATTATATACATTCTGAAGCGGAAATTATGGTTGATCACGATATATTAACCGATGAATTATCCCGAGCTGGTTTTCACCAAGATGAAATATATAAAGCATTAAATTGGATTGAAAAGCTAGCTGCATTGCAAGAATGTGAAACCCATCCTTATATAACACGCGTTGCGGGGAAGTCTGTTCGTGTCTATACAGAAGATGAAAGTGTTCGTTTAGATACTGAATGTCGTGGATTCTTATTATTTTTAGAGCAAGTTAATGTGCTTGATTTTGCCACACGTGAAATGGTGATTGATCGAGTTATGGAGCTTGAGACTAAAGATTTTTGTCTTGATGACATGAAGTGGGTGGTGTTAATGGTGTTGTTTAATGTGCCGGGACGTGAAAATGCCTATTCGCAGATGGAAGATCTCATTTTTGACGAGCAAGAAGGGCCATTACATTAAGCCATAACTGATATAATATTAATGCTAAATTATGGCATAATGGTTAGCATTATTTTGCTATGTATCTGTTATGTCTAATTCTGAACAACCTTTGTTTTCTCGTCACGAGCATGCGTTAGAAAAGAGTGATCAACTGTGCCCTAAATGTGGCGGTGAGTTGATGGTTAAACATGGGAAATCGGGGGTTTTCTTCGGTTGTAGTCATTACCCAGTGTGTCAATATATTCAACCAAACCATGAGCATGAAAGGGCTGAAGACAAAGTGCTTGCTGGCAGTGAATGTCCTCTATGTCAAAATTATTTAGCGGTAAAACAAGGGCGTTATGGCATGTTTATCGGCTGTACTAATTATCCTGATTGCCACTATATTGAAGAAGAAAAAGCAAAAAGTGCTGGTGTGGTTTGCCCACAATGTAAGCAGGGCGAATTACAAGAAAAGATTAGCCGTTACGGTAAAACGTTTTATTCATGCAATCAATATCCGCGCTGTAAGTATATTGTTAATTACCCACCAATTTTTCAACCATGCCCGCAATGTCATTGGTCTATTTTAGTTAAACGTACAATGGCAAGTGGTGAAATGTTAGTTTGCCCAGAAAAAAAATGCAGCTACAAAATAAAAGCATTATAATTATCCCTTCATTTTATAAACCTACTTTTAGAGAAACCTATGCCATCAACTTTTGTCGCCATTTTAATGGGCTCAGATTCTGATTTACCCATAATGAAAGTTACTATTGATGTATTAAAGCAATTTAAGATCAAACATGAGGTGAGAGTACGCTCTGCTCATCGCACACCCGATGCGACAAAAGCTTATGTTAAGGATGCAGAGCAACGTGGATGCAAAGTCTTTATTTGTGCAGCGGGTTTGGCGGCACATTTAGCCGGTGCGGTGGCAGGAATGACTACACGCCCTGTCATTGGCGTGCCAGTGGATTGTGGACCACTTCAAGGGCAAGATGCTTTATTATCAACGGTGATGATGCCCGGTGGGATCCCTGTTGCAACCGTAGCTATTGGTAAAGCGGGTGCTAAAAATGCGGCTTATTTAGCTGCGCAGATTTTGGCTGTAGCGGATCAAAGTATTGCCGATAGAGTTAAAGCAGAGCGTATTGCTAATGCGGAAGCTTTGTTAGCAAAAGATGAAGCATTACAAACTAAATTAGGCTAACTTTGTGGTGGAACGAAAGTTGGAATTGCAATTGCTTGATGCTGCCAAAAGCTTTACAAATGGCGGCATCATTGCCTATCCAACCGAAGCGGTATTTGGCTTAGGTTGCGATCCTGATAATAAACAAGCAATTATACGTTTATTAGCACTTAAGCAACGTTCAACAGAGAAAGGTTTGATCTTGTTAGCAAGCGATTACTATCAATTACAGCCCTATATTGATGAAAAAAAGCTATCGAAAAGCAAACTTGTTGAAATAAAAGCACGATGGCCAGCGGCCATTACGCAAATAATGCCGGCAAAAAAAAATATTTCAGCACTGTTAACGGGTGGTCGTAATACCATCGCAGTAAGAATTACTCAGCACCCTGACGTTATTCGCTTGTGTCAATTAACACAAAAAGCCATTATTTCAACCAGTGCAAACATGTCGGGTCGTGCAACGGCAACAGCTTGGCAACAGGTTGTCGACCAGTTTCCCGATCAAATAGATAAGCTGATAAAAACACAAACGTTAGGTCTATTAAAACCATCAACTATTATTGATGCCTTAACAGGCAAGGTATTAAGAGCATGAATGAAGATCAAGAAAGCATTCCGGATATAAATACTGTTATACAGTTTTTTAAAGTGCTGCAAGATAATATTTGTGCCGGTTTGGAGAATGCTGAGGGTGAAAAAAAATTTATTGAAGATAACTGGCAGCGAGAACAAGGTGGTGGTCGTACTCGGGTATTAACTGAGGGTGCTATTTTCGAGCAAGCAGGCGTTAATTTTTCTCATGTTTTTGGCGATAAAATGCCAGCTTCAGCAACCGCACATCGACCAGAACTTGAGGGGCGTACTTTTCAAGCTTGTGGGGTATCATTAGTTATTCATCCAAAAAACCCTTACATACCAACAAGCCACGCCAATGTTCGATTTTTTATTGCAGAAAAAATGGGGGCGGATCCGGTTTGGTGGTTTGGTGGTGGTTTTGATCTAACCCCTTTTTATGCTTTTGATGATGATATTATTCACTGGCATCAAACGGCAGCGGATTTATGCCAACCTTTTGGTGAACATGTTTATGATGATCATAAAAAATGGTGTGATCAATATTTTTATTTGAAACACCGTAATGAAACACGCGGTGTTGGAGGCTTATTTTTTGATGATTTAAATCAATGGGGTTTTACGAAAAGTTTTGCTTATACGCAAGCGGTAGGCAATAAGTTTTTAACGGCTTATTTACCTTTGGTAGAAAAACGTAAAGTTATACCTTATGGTGAACGCGAACGTGAATTTCAGCTGTATCGTCGTGGCCGCTATGTAGAATTTAATTTAGTGTATGATCGCGGTACATTATTTGGTTTGCAAACGGGTGGTCGAACAGAATCTATTTTAATGTCGATGCCGCCTTTAGCGCGTTGGCAATATAATTTCCAAGCTGAGCAAGGATCACCAGAAGCAGAATTAATTCAATATCTAACAGCACAAAATTGGTTAGGAAAATCATAATGGATAACTATTGTGTCTTTGGTAACCCTATTGAGCATTCCCGTTCACCTTTTATTCATCAACAATTTGCTTTGCAAACCCAGCAAATCATAAATTATCAGAAAACATTGGTCCCCTTAGATCAATTTCCTCATGCTGTGCACACTTTTATTAAACAGGGAGGTAAAGGCGCTAATGTTACGGTGCCATTTAAGGAACAAGCATTGTTACTTTGTGATCAGTTAAGTGTTGCCGCGCAAAAAGCAGGGGCGGTTAATACTTTATCTTTTATTGATGGAAAAACTTTTGGCGATAATACTGATGGTTTAGGGTTGGTGGCTGATTTATTAAATAATGAAATCACATTAACGAATAAGAAAATATTATTGCTTGGTGCTGGCGGAGCAGCAAAAGGGGTGGTTTTACCACTATTAAAGCAAAATCCTCAACAGTTAATTATTGTTAATCGCACCCTTGAAAAAGCCGAAAATATTGTAGCGCAATATCAAGTTGATAATTTAATCGCCTTTAGCTACCAAACATTACCTGAGCAAACTTTTGATTTGATCATAAATGCCACCTCAGCAAGTTTATCTGGCTTTGTCCCTGATATACCAAGTAATATTGTCGCTGAGAATACCGTTTGTTATGATATGGTTTATGGGAAACAAGCAACCTGTTTTATGCTCTGGGCAACAAAACAGGGTGCAACAGTTGTTATGGATGGCTTAGGTATGTTAGTTAATCAAGCGGCTGCAAGTTTTGCTCTTTGGCGTAAGGTGCCGCCTCAAACCAGTATCGTATTACAACAATTACGCCAAATACTTAATGATCCTTAATTCTAGTTAAAGGGATTATTTAGCTCTTTTGAGCCAAATAATCATTTTTTAATTCAACATAATTGAGTGCAGATTGTTTTAAAAAAGCAATTTCACTCCCTTTCAAAGGGCGAATTTGTTTTGCCGGATTGCCAACATAAAGGTAACCACTTGCGAGTGTTTTATTTGGCGGAACTAAAGTGCCTGCACCAATGAATACATCGTCCTCAACAATAGCGCCATCCATAATAATAGCTCCCATGCCCACTAAAATTCGGTTGCCTAAAGTACAGCCATGCAACATACATAGATGACCAACAGTGACATCTTCACCGATAGTTAATGGCTCGCCGTGAGGATTTGAGTCGCTTTTACGCGTAACATGTAAAACGGTACTGTCTTGAATATTGGTTCTGGCACCAATACTAATCGTATTTACATCGCCGCGTGCAGCAACTAAAGGCCAGATACTGACATCATTCGCTATGGTTATATTACC